>DATFWU010000169.1:0-2180 GCA_035259005.1 Candidatus Eiseniibacteriota bacterium | reverse complement strand
GTGCTCGGGCAGCACGATGGTGTCGCCGGGGCCGATGACGGCGTCCGCGTTCTTCAGGAACATGTTGAGCGGTCGGGCCTCCAGCGCGCCGTGCTCCCAGTAGTTGGCGATGCAGGCCAGGATCTTGCCCGGACGCGGCAGCGGCGCCCGCAGCCGCACCGCCTCGAGCGGCCGCGCCTCGCCGTCGCGCGCCTTGCGCTCCAGTGCCGAGCGCAGACCGTCGAAGCCATCGATGAGGGCCTGCATGGTGGCCTGCGGCGTGTGAGCGAGGGGGCCGACGTCGGCGATGCTCACAACACCGCGCTCGGTGAGCAGGCCGGGCAGGGCAGGCTGGCCAGGTTGCTCGAAGAGCACAAGTCTCACGGCGGTCTCCGCTCGCGCACAGCGGTCAGGCGCGGCGCGCGCGCTCGATCTCTTCCGGAGTGTAGCGGAACGCGCGGAACACCCAGTTGTTCAACCCCGGCCGGCCGGTCTCGTGGACGAAGTGCGGGTTCACGAACTCCCACACCACCTCGCCGCCGGCGGTTACCTCGAAGATGCGTCCGTCGCAGCCTTCGCAGATCAGCGTGTTGCCATTGGCCAGGCGCTGCGCGCCCGAGATGTAGGGGCTGAAGAAGTCGAAGAGCGACTGGTCGCGATACTCCCACACGATCGTGCTCGTGCGCGGGTCTACCTCGATCACGCGCGAGTACGGCGCGGGATGATCACGGCGGTGGGGCCCATTGTCGAAGATCAGGAGATTGCCGCTGGACAGCGGGCGCGGGTCGTGCTGCTGAGCCAGCGGCGGACTGCCGAGCGACCAGGTGATCGCGCCGGTGCGCCGCTCGACGATCGCCACGGTGGAGATGTTGCGAAAGCTCACGACGAGATTGCCGTCGGCCAGCTCCGCCACCGTGTTGGCGTGCGTCCACTCCACGCGGTGATCCTGCAGCGTGATGAGTGCCGTGTCGAAGTCGAGGTGCTCCCAGCTTCGCCACTCCCACACGACCTTGCCCTCGGTCGTCACCTCGAGCAAGTAGTCGGCGTAGATCGTGCCGTCGTGGGCCTCGCTGCCAGCCAGCCCGCCCTGCACGCGCGCGCGGAGCGCGGCAGGTAACGGCCGTAGACACAGCAGGATGATGTTGCCGTTGCGTAGCTTGCGCGCGTCGTGGTGATGGTCGGGGTGCTTGACCTCCCACAGGACTTTTCCATTCCAGTCCACCTCGAGCGCAGCGCCAGCTTTGAAGCGCGGCCACGCCTCGAAGCGCTCGAGGTCCTCCATGACCTTGCCCGAGTAGAAGAGGTGGCCGTCGTCGAGCAGGTAGCCGTAGGCCCCTGGACGATACGGTAGCCGCCACGTGTGCACGGTCGTGCCGTCCATGTCGACGAGGTAGACGGTCCCGTCGCCGAACATGGGGGCGAATAGCGTATAGCCCTGGAGCGCGCGCGCCGGGTCGTGGGCGATGAGGCCCGTGCGCGTGCGCCGCACACGCTGCTGATCGACGCTCATTGCGCGGATTATCGACGTGCCCGCTGCCTTGTCAATCGTGACACCGTGGCGTCCCAGTCTGCCGGGGGGTTACCCGGGCGTCCGGTACACCGCGAAGTGCCTCGCCGCCGGGCAGTCGCCCGGCGGCGAGCAGAAGACTAGATCTGAACTACGATCGGCGGGAAGCTCACGCTCGTCGAGAACCAGCTCCAAGCGACGCCCGCCGTCTGCTCCAGGAATCCGAAGACCTGCTGCGTGGGCGCCAGGTTCGAGAAGACCAGCGACACTCTCTGCGAGCCGTTCAGGACTTTCGTGCCCCCATTGGTCGTGGGCACGGGGCCGCCGGCAAGGTTGAACGTCGACTGGCCGAAGGCCTGGATCACGAACTCCATGATGTAGGTGGCGACGGATGTGATGCCGTAGGCGATGGGCTCGAAGTGCATCTGAATCGCTGGATTGCGTGACGGCGACTCCCGCCGGTCGAAGGTGGCAACGGGCACGGTGGCGTCGATCTGCACGATCGTCGGCCTGATGATGGTCAGGTTGGTGCGCCCTTTCCCGATGGTCTTGGTGGGGCTCAGGATCTCGATGGAAAAGAAGGGGAAGATAACGCCGCCCTTGGGGCCGAAGAGCTTTCGGTAGTCCTTGACCGTAAGGTCGGTCTTGAACTTCGTGAAATCCACGTTGCGCTTGTCGAAGGGCTCGGGCTCGG
>DATFWU010000168.1:0-2251 GCA_035259005.1 Candidatus Eiseniibacteriota bacterium | reverse complement strand
ACGCCCAGGCGCTGCGCATTGGAGTCGCGCCCGTTGCGCGACGATCCCATTCCTTTTTTGTGAGCCATCGAATCCTCCGGCTAGACCGCGATCTGGGTCACGCGCACGCGCGTGAAGTCCTGCCGGTGCCCCTTCCTCAGGCGATAATCCTTCCGGCGCTTGAATTTCCCAATGACCACTTTGGGCCCGCGGCGGTGCTCGAGCACGACCGCGGTGATCGCGGCCTTGGCCACCAGCGGGCGGCCCACCGTGATCTTGTCGCCGTCGGCCAGGAGCATCACTTGGTCGAAAGTGACGGTGGCGCCCGGCTCGGCGGCGAGCTTGGGCACGTCGAGGACTCCTTCGGGGGTGGCGCGCATCTGCACCCCGGCGATGTTCACGATCGCGTACATGAAACGGACCTCGGAGATTTTCGGAAGGAAGTTTCGTGTTCCCGGCTTCTCATCCACTGTGGCGAACCCGGGGGGCATAAATAAGGAGGGCCCTTTCGGGCCCCCAACAGCCTGTAGGTTTATACCAATCCGGCTTTTCGGCGTCAACCCGCCTCCCTAATAGAAGCGTTGTGCTCAGAAGATTGCGGACGGCCGCGCGCGCGAGCTGAAGAGCGACTCAAGATCCGATCCCCAATGGACTTGGCATCGCCAGAGTGGGGTTCGCTCGCCGGTTGGGGTCCGCTGCTACCGAGAAAAGCCAGGGGGTGCCGAACTCGCACCGACTCCTTGGGAGCGGTTTTTGGACCTCTTGGGCTGGCGAGTGACAACAGTAAGTCGCGCTCGTTACGAGACATCGCCATCCGCAATCTTCTGAGCACAACCTAATGGAAGAAGAGCCGGATCCCGACCACGAGGAGGGCGATGGCCAGACCCCGGAGGATCCAGGCCCCCCCGGTGCGCTGCGAGAGTTTGGCTCCGAGCGGTGCCCCCACGACCGCCCCCGCCCCCATGGCCAGGGCCGGACCGAACTGAACGTGGCCCAGGGCGGCGTGGCTCGCCGCCCCCATCGCGGCCGTGATGGCCAGGATGAAGTGCGAGGTGGCGGTGGAGATGTGGGCGGGGAAGGCGAGCAAGAGCACGAGCGCCGGCACGTGGATGATGCCGCCGCCGATGCCGAGCAGGCTCGAGAGGAAGCCCACGAAGAAGCTCAGCACGAGCCCGACGAAGCGATCGTAGCGATACTCGAAGACGCGGCCTTCGGCATCCACCAGGCGCCGCTCGACCGGCAGAAGGCCGCCCGTCTGGCGCGCCGCGCGCGCCTGGGCACCGGCGAGGGCCCCATGCGGCCGCACCAGAAGGATGCCGGCGACCATCGAGAGCAAGGCACCGACCGCGATGTGGAACGAGCGCTGCGAGAGAAAGTTCACGCCGTAGGCGCCGAGCAGGGAGCCGGGCAAGGCAGCGCCCGCGAACCACAGTCCACTCTTGTAGTCGATGCGCTTCTGGCGCGCGTAGGCGATGGTGCCGGAGAGGGCGTTCAAGAAGACGACGACGAGCGACGTACCGGCGGCTTGGGCCGCGTCGAAATGCTTGACCAGCAGCAAGAAGGGAACGACAAGGAAGCCGCCGCCCGCGCCCACGAGCGTGCCGTAGACGCCAACCACGAATCCGAAGAGGACGAACCCGGCCGCCTGGAGCACGGGCTAGGAATAAACCGCCGTCACGTCTTTCTTCGTCCGCGAGGATACGAGCCGAATGTCCTCGCGCGCGAGTCCGGGATCGTCGCGCAGATCGACTTGCAGCTTGTAGCGCTTCTCGAATTCGGCCAGGCGCTTGCCGTTGTGCTCGAGCATGAACACCGCCACCTCGGGCGCCACGTGCACCACGATGCCCTTCTCGGCGGCCTTGGCGTGCACGCGTCGGAGCAGGCGCTCGATCTTCACCAGCACGGACTCGAGCGACAGCACTTTGCCCAGGCCGTGGCACTGCGGGCAGTCCTCGGAGTAATACGCGAGCAAAGACGGGCGCTCGCGCTGGCGCGTCATCTCGACCAGGCCGAGATCCGACACGGCGAAAGCCTTGGTGCGCGAGCGGTCGCGGCGCAATTGATTGCGCAGCTCGTCGACCACGGCCTTGCGATTCGACTCCGTCTCCATGTCGATGAAGTCGATCACGATGATGCCGCCGAGATCGCGCAGGCGCAGCTGGCGCGCCACCTCGCGGGCGGCTTCCATGTTGGTCTTGTAGATCGTCTCTTCCTGGTCCTTCTTGCCGGTAAAGCGGCCGGTGTTGACGTCGATCGACACCATGGCCTCGGT
>DATFWU010000167.1:0-3543 GCA_035259005.1 Candidatus Eiseniibacteriota bacterium | reverse complement strand
GCGACCCAGTTCGCTCGCGACCCGAAGCGGGCGAGTCTGCCGATTCAGTGTCTCCGGGAGGGCTCGCCCAACCCGCAGATCGCGCCCTCGATGAAGGGACTCGATCAGCAGACCGCGAGTGCCTTGGAGGATGCTCGCGCCCAAGGGTTCGCGCCCGCCTCGGTGCGCGTGGTGCCGGGAGCGGACCACGGGCCGCTCGCCGAAGCCGTGCTGGCCTGGTGCGACTCGGTGCTCATCGCTAAGTAGGAATCGCTTCGCCTTCGGTGGGCAGGCCGGCCGACACCCAGCCACGAATCCCCGCTGACATGACGCGCACGTTCGTGTAGCCCAGGTCGCGCGCGCGTCGAGCGGCGCCTGGCGCCTTGCGGCACAAGGGCCCCGAGCAATAGAAGACGATGGCCACGTCGCGCGGAGCCGGGAGGTCCGCGGCCTCGAATCCGTCGGGGTCCAAATGGCGCGCGCCTGGGACATGAGCTTCACGCCAGCTCGACAGCGGGTTGACATCGAAGACGGAGAGGCTCGGGAGCTTGGCGCGCAGGTCGGTGGGCGAGATGGTGGCGAGGCCCATCAGGCGGGCGATCATGAGGGACGCTTGCGGCGATCGAGAATGACGAGCATCAGCGAATAGGCGAACGTGAAGCCGATCACGATCCACGCGCCGAGGTCCCGAGCCCAGCGGGCGTCGGTGACCATGAACTTGAGGCTCGCGGTCACGAGCAGGTAGGCGAGCCCGAAGAGCATCCAGGCCGCGATGATCCGCCGCTCTCCGCCACTCCGCGAGACGGCTGCCTCGCCCGGAGTGGGCCGCGAGATCCAGGCCGTCCACATCCAGTCCAGCTCGATCCACCCCACGCCGGCCAGGGCCACGAGGGGGGCGATCCGTCGCGTAACCTCGACGGGCGCGAGCAGCGAGAGGGCGACCAGCGCGAGCCCCATGACAACGAGCATTCGCCCCGCGCGGCGCTCCGAGGCGGCGATGCGCGTGGCGCGCCCCTCGCTTGCGGCCAGGGGACGGAGCTTGGGCAGGAAATTGCCGGCCAGAAGGGTCATGAGGCCCAAGCCAGCCACGATGGCGCGGAAGGCGAGAGCGGGAGCGATGGCGCCCGCTCGTTGTCCGAGCGCGACCGCCACCAGGACCGCCGTCAGGGCCAGAAACCCGATCGTCGGCGTGGCCACCAAGGAGAATCGTTTCATGGCGTCTGCACCTCCATCGCGGACTTCCGCGCGCGCGCCGGGCGCTTGCTCTTCTCCCATCCGAAGCCGTGCATGAAGGAGAGAAGCGCATCCTCGAGCACGGACATCTGCAGCTCGTAGACGATCGATTTGCCCTGCTTCTCGGAGACGATGAGCCCCGCCTCGCGCAGCACGGCGAAGTGCGCCGACATGGTGGGCTTGGAGACGCGGAAGTGCTCGGCGATCTCGCCCGCCGTCATCGGGCCCTTGCGCAGCAACTCGAGCACCCGCCGGCGCGTGGGGTCGGAGAGAGCTTTGAACACGCTGGTCATGCTTCGATAGTTAGCCAATCATCGAAACGTTGTCAAGAGGGGCGCACGGAGGTGGTAAATTGGGGCCCTTCTTAGGGGGGCCAGGCATGTCCGCCGACCGCGATCTTGGCGTGAAAGTCGCCATCTATGGCCATTTCGCCGAGACCGGACGGAGGCCCGAGGTGGTAGACGTGGCGCGGCGCGCCGGCATCGACGAAGCGGGGGTGGTCGCCTCGTTCCAGAGCCTGCGCGCGCAGCGCTTGCTGCTGCTCGAAAACGATGGGCGCTCGATCCGCATGGCGCCGCCGTTTTCCGGGGTGCCGACGCAGCACCTGGTCGAGGCCGATGGCATCGGCTACTTCGCCAACTGCGCGTGGGACGCGCTCGGCGTCCCGGCCGCGCTCCGCAAGCCGGGGCGCGTGCATTCGCGCTGCGAGGAGTCGGGCGAGCCGCTCGATCTCCCCGTCGGGCTCGAAGGCCCCGAGTCTTCCGACTGGCTCTTTCATTGTCTCGTCCCGGCCGCGAAGTGGTGGGACGACCTCGTCTTCACCTGAGCCAACATGCTCTTCTTCCGGTCGGAAGAGAGGGCCGCGAAATGGTGCGCGGGGCGGGGCGTGCCGCGCCGGCCCCTGGTGACCATGAATCAGCTGTGGAAGCTCGCCACCACGTGGTACGCGACGCGGCTCGAGGCGGTGGCGCGCCGTCCCCAGGCGAGCGAGATGCGCGCCCTCTTCGCCTCGATCGGTCTCGACGACGACTTCTGGGACCCGGGATCCGACCGCTTCGGCTGATCGCTCAGGCGGCTACGTGCGCGCGACGTCGCGAAGCGATGGCTGGGGCCACGTACTTCGCGTCCCGCCCGATGAACCTAGCGCGGCGCCTCCAGCCACACCGCGGCGAGCGGCGGCAAGACGACGGGAGCCGAGAACGGATAGCCGTGCCAGGGGCGTGACTCGGCATGGACGACGCCGCCGTTCCCCACGTTGCCGCCGGCGTAGATCCACGAGTCCGTATTGAGAAGCTCGCGCCAGGCGCCGCCCCGCGGCATCCCGACCCGGTAGTCGGTCCGCACGACGGGCGAAAAGTTGCACACGCACACGATCTCGCGGCCGGTGCCGGGCGCGATGCGCCGGAAGGCGACCACGTTTTCGTCGGCGTTGTGGACGTCGATCCAGGCGAAGCCGGCCGGTTCGGTGTCGGCTTCCCACAGAGCCGGCTCCTCGCGGTAGAGGCGGTTCAGGTCGCGCACCAGCGTGGTGAGCCCGCGATGCTCGTCGCCGATCAAGAGATGCCAGTCGAGGCTCGCGTCCACGTTCCACTCGTTCCACTGGCCGAACTCGCCGCCCATGAAGAGCATCTTCTTCCCCGGATGGGCCCACATGTAGCCGTACAAGGCGCGCAGGTTGGCGAACCGCTGCCAGCGGTCGCCCGGCATCTTGGAGAGCAGCGAGCGCTTGCCGTGCACGACTTCGTCGTGCGAGAGGGGCAGGATGAAGTTCTCGCTCCAGGCGTAGAGCAGGCCGAAGGTCAAATGATCGTGATGGTACTTGCGGTGCACCGGATCCTTGGTGAAATAGGTCAGCGTGTCGTGCATCCAGCCCATGTTCCACTTGAAGCCGAAGCCGAGCCCGCCCAGGTAGGTCGGCTTGCTCACGCCCGTCCACGCCGTCGATTCCTCGGCCACCATGAGGGTGCCCGGCTGGCGCGCGTACGCGAGCTCGTTCACCTGGCGCAGGAAATCGACCGCGTCGAGGTTCTCGCGCCCGCCGAAGCGATTCGCCACCCACTCGCCCTCTTGGCGGCTGTAGTCGAGATAGAGCATGGAGGCCACGGCGTCGACGCGCAGTCCATCGGCGTGGAACTGCTCGAGCCAGAACAGCGCGTTCGACAGGAGGAAGCTGCGCACTTCGTTCCGGCCGTAGTTGAAGATGAGCGTCCCCCAGTCCTGGTGCTCGCCTTGACGCGGGTCGGCGTGCTCGAAGAGCGCCGTGCCGTCGAACCGCGCGAGACCGTGCTCGTCCTTTGGAAAATGTCCGGGCACCCAGTCGAGAGTCACGCC
>DATFWU010000166.1:0-10080 GCA_035259005.1 Candidatus Eiseniibacteriota bacterium | reverse complement strand
TCTACGACCCGAAGTACTCCTGCGGCAGATCGGTGGCGTTGCCGAAGGTGGCGAACTCGCGCAGGAAGGCGACCTCCACGTCGCCCGTGGGGCCGTTACGCTGTTTGGCCACTTTGATCGTGGCCTTGTTCCTGTTCTCGTCGGAGGGTTGGTAGAAGGACTCGCGATAGACGAACAAGACGACGTCGGCGTCCTGCTCGATGGCGCCCGACTCGCGCAGATCGGAGAGCATGGGGATGCCCTTGGGCCCGCGCTGCTCGGGGGCGCGCGAGAGCTGCGAGAGGACGACGATGGGCAGGCCCAGCTCCTTGGCCAGCGCCTTGAGCGAGCGCGTGATCTGCGACACCTCTTCCTGGCGGTTGTGCTCCCCTTGCTCCGAGCCGCGCATGAGCTGGAGGTAGTCGACGACGATCATGGCGAGCTCGGTCTCGGCGCGGATGCGGCGCGCCTTGGCCTTGAGCTCGAGCACCGAGAGCGCCGGCGTGTCGTCGATCCAGATGGGGGCGGCGTGCAGCTTGCCGGCGGCGCGCGTCAGCGAGGACCACTTGTCCTGCGGGAAGTAGCCGGTGCGCAACGCGCGCAGGTTCATGCGGGCGCGCGAGCACAGGAGACGCTGCACCAGCTGCTCCTTGGACATTTCGAGCGAGAAGAAGGCCACCGCCTGCTTGGCCTCGATGGCCACGTAGTCGGCGAAGTTCAGGCACAGGGCCGTCTTTCCCATCGACGGCCGCCCCGCCACCACGATCAGCTCGCCTCGCTGGAAGCCGCCCGTCATCTCGTCCAGGTCGGCGAGACCGGTGGGAACGCCGGTGATGTGCGTCTTGAGCTTGTGGAGGCGCTCCAGCTCCTCGATGGTCGGCGTGGTGAGATCGCGCAGGCGGTAGATGTCCTTGCGCATCTTGCGGTCGCAGAGGGCGAAGATGCGGCTCTCGGCGCGGTCGAGGATCTCGCGCACCTCGTCGCGCCCGCCCGCCGCCTCGCGCGCCGTCTGGTGCGAGACCTGGATGAGACGGCGCAGGAGCGCTTTGTCGACCACGATGCGCGCGTGATGCTCGAGGTTCGCGGTGGTGACCGCGTAGTCGAACAAGCGCGCCAGCTCGGCCTGCCCCCCCACCATCTCCAGCTCGCCGCGCTTCGACAGCTCTTCCTTCAAGGTGATGACGTCGGCGCGCTCGCTGCGCTCGTACAGGGCGAGGATGGCCCGGTACACGCGCGCGTGATGCTCGCGATAGAAGTCTTCGGGGGTGAGCGGAATGCCCACGGCCTCGCTGATGGCCGCGGGATCGAGCAGCAGAGCGCCCAGGACGGCGCGTTCGGCTTCGATCGAGTGCGGAGGGACCGAACCCTCCGCGCTCGACATCAAGGTATCGAGCTCGCTCATGGGAAGACCTCGCCCCTGGATCGAATCCTACGTTCCGGGGCCGTCAAAATTCGGATCAGAGGCTCGCGTACTCCTCGGCCAGCCGCTGCATGTCTTCCCACACCGGGCGCTTGAGGCCTGGATTCCGCAGGCACGCGGCGGGGTGATAGGTGACCAGGAGCTTGGCGGAGCCGAAACGATAGACCTTCCCCCGCATGGATGCCACGGTTCCCTTGGCCCCGACGAGCAGTTCGGCCGCGAATTTGCCGAGGCAGCAGATGATCTTGGGACGCAGGATCGCGAGCTGCCTCAGGAGATAGGGCGAGCAGGCCTCGATCTCGTGGGGCAAGGGATTGCGGTTCTCCGGAGGACGGCACTTCAGAACGTTGCAGATGTAGACGGATTCACGACTGACGGCGACGCCGGGGATGAGCTTGCGCTCGTCCATGGCGGCGAGAATCTTGGTGAGCAGCTCGCCGGCGCGGCCTACGAAGGGCTCGCCGCGTCGATCCTCCTCGGCTCCCGGCGCTTCGCCCACGAACACGATACCGCTCGAGCCGGTGCCCACGCCGGGCACGGCTTGCGTGCGGCACTTCGAGAGCCCGCACTGGGTACACGAGCGCACCTCGGCGGCGATCTTTTGGAGATCGTCGCCGGGGAGCGGATCGCCCGGGCCCGGACGGGCCGGCGGGGCGTCGGAGAGAAGACTCTCGGCTTCGAGATCGATGACCGAGGTCCTGGCCGGCGCGACCGCCTGAGGAGCGGAGGCGAGCGCAGGCGCCTTGTCCACCCTCCGCGAGGCCGAGATCGTCGCCTCCCAGAGAGATCCGCGCCCGACCGCGATCTCGCGCTCGAGATAGCGGACCACGAGCTTCGTGTCCTCGCGGCTCATCGGCGCGCCTTCTTGCCGGCGGGGCGCTTGCCGTTGGCCCGCGATCCCTCGCGCGGCCACAGCGTCTCGACCCGCTCCCAGATTTTCTCGGCCGCCGCGCGCTTGCTCAGGGTCGGCAGCTTTTCCACACCCCGGGAGTCAATCAGGGCCACGCGATTCGTATCTCCGCCAAAGGCCGAGTCGGCGCGGGTGGGATCGTTGAGCACGACGAAATCGCAGTTTTTCTCGGCCAGCTTCTTGCGCGCGCCGGCCACGCCGTTTTCGGTCTCGAGCGCGAAGCCCACGATGACACGTCCGGCGCGCCGGGGCACGCCGCGCAGAAGATCGGGCGTCGACTCGAGCTCGAGGGCCAGGCCATTCCCCGTGCGGCGGATCTTGTTCTTGGCCACGCGGGCGGCCCGGAAATCGGCCACCGCGGCGGCCATGACCACGGCGTCCGCCGCCACGGCCGCGCGATCGAGCGCGCGCTTCATCTCCTCGGCGCTGGTCACGGCCACGAAGTCCACCCCGCTCGGGGCCGCCAGGGCCGTCGGCCCGCTGATCAAGGTGACCGAAGCCCCGCGGTCGCGCGCCGCCTCGGCCAGGGCGTAGCCCATCTTTCCGCTCGACTGGTTGGAGAGGAAGCGCACCGGATCGAGGGCTTCGCGCGTCGGCCCGGCGGTGACCACGACCCGGCGGCCGGCCATCGCGCCCGATGCGGCCGGCGCCTGCTTCGCCCCCAGCACCCGCAGCACCGCGGTCGAGATGGTCTCGAGCGCGGCGAGCCGCCCCCGCCCTTCCCAGCCGCACGCCAGCTCGCCGTCCTCCGGCGTGACGATGGTCACGCCGCGGCGGACGAGAAGCTCGAGGTTGGCTTGGGTCGCGGGATGGTTCCACATCTGAACGTTCATCGAGGGGCACATCACGACCGGAGCCGCCGTGGCCAGCAAGGCCGCGCTCAACGGGTCGTCGGCCATGCCGGCGGCGGCGCGGGCCAGGAAGTCGGCCGTGGCCGGTGCGACGAGCACGAGATGGGCGGAATCGGCGATCTCGACGTGCTCGACCGGGCTCTTGCGGCCGGCCGGACGCGGCCCGACGTCGAGTCCGCGGGCCGGGCGCCACAGGCTCGTCACCACGGGATTGCCGGAGAGCGTTTCCAAAGTGAGAGCAGAAACGAAACGGCGCGCCGCGGGGGTCATGACCACCACCACGGTCGCGCCTTCCTTGCGCAGCCAGCGCACGATCTCGGCGGACTTGTAGGCGGCGATGCCGCCGGTCACGCCGAGGAGGATCGTCCGGTCGCGGAGCGCGGGCACGAGAGCCTCCGGCCTACGCTTCGACGGCCTTGGACGCCGGCTCCTCGTAGGTGTACGGCACCTCGTCGCGCAGCACGTTGTCGAGCGCCAGAGCCGTCACCTTGCCGGTCAAAGGCTCGCCCGTGAGGCGCGCCATCTCGTTGATCCGCCGCGCCTCGCGCGCCGCGATGATCACGAGCTCGTACTTGTTCATGCCCGGCTTGGGCGTGGAGACGAGGGCGCGAAGCCCTTTCTTGCTTTCCTTGGCCACGGAATCGAACTCCTTGGGAGCCGTCTGTCTGAGGACGTTTCGAAGGCGCCGCGATCTCGTGATCGGCGGTGTCAGGCAGTGTGCGCGATGCGCGGTCCCGGGGTCAATGCCTCGGCGCCAGCCGCGACATGCGCGCGCGCTCGGCGACCAGGATCGCGTCCATCTGTGCCCGGGCGCGCTCGAGATCGTCGTTCACGATCACGTAGTCGTACTCGACGTAGCGCGCCATCTCGCCGGGCGCGTTGGCGAGCCGCTCGGCGATGACTTGCGGCGCGTCGGTGGCGCGGCCGCGCAAGCGCGCCTCCAACACTTCCAGCGAAGGCGGATAGACGAAGACGAACACGCCGTCCGGGCAGGCGTGCCGGAGCGAGCGCCCGCCCTGCACGTCCACGTCCAGGATCACGATTTGGCCGCGTGCCAGCGCCGCCTCGAGCGGGGCCCGCGGCGTGCCGTACCAGCGCCCATGGACGGAGGCGTGCTCGACGAACTCGCCGCTCTCGACACCGCGGCGGAAACGCTCCTCGTCGTAGAAGAGGTACTCACGCCCGTCGCTCTCGCCCTCGCGCCGGGGCCGTGTCGTGGCCGAGACCGAGAACACGATGTCGCCGCCGCGCGAGAGCAAATGGCTCACGACCGAGGTCTTGCCGACGCCCGAGGGGCCGGAGAGAACGAGGGGAAATCCGCGCGGCTTGAAGCCGCGTGGCAGAGAGAGCGGCTGGGCTTCGGAAGCGGTCACTCGACGTTCTGCACTTGCTCGCGGATCTTCTCCAGCTCGTCCTTGAGGTCGATCACGAGGGCGCCCAGCTCGGCATCGTTCGCCTTCGAGCCCATCGTGTTCGCCTCGCGGTTCATTTCCTGGAGAAGGAAGTTGAGCTTGCGGCCCGCCGGCTCGGGATCGCCGAGCAGGGAGCGGAACTGCGAGAGGTGAGCGCGCAGCCGCACGCACTCCTCGGTGACGTCGAGGCGCTCAGCCAGGAAGGCCACCTCCTGCGCCAGGCGCTGGGGATCGACCTCGACACCGTCCAGGAGCGGCTTGAGCCGAGCGAGAAGCTTCTCCTTCGCTTCGCTGGGGCGCATGGCGCCGCGTGCTTCCGCCTTGCCCACGAGCTCCTCGATGCGCACCAGGCGCTGGGCGAAGTCGCGCGTGAGGGCTTTGCCTTCGGTCTCGCGCATGCTCACGAGCTCGCTCGCGGCCCGCCGGGCGGCGGCCTCGATCGTCACCCAGGCCTCCTCGTCGGCTTGCGGCTCGGCGCCCGCGACCACGACGTCGGGCAGCGCGAGCACCGTGGTGAGATCGATCTCGCCGTTCAGCTTGAGAGCGGACTTGAGCCGGCGCAGGTCGTCCATGTAGCGCCGGGCGCGCTCGGCGTCGATGCGCACCGGGCGCGTGCCCTCGTCCTTGCCTTCCCAGGAGGCGGAAAAGGTGATCTTGCCGCGGCCCAAGGCCTGCTGGAGCAGGTGGCGGAGCGGCGGCTCGAAGTGGGCGAGTGCCCGCGGCAGGCGCACTCCGATCTCGGAGAAGCGATGGTTCACGGAGTGGATCTCGACGCGAAGGCTGTGCCCGCCGAGCTCGGTCTCGGCCGCGCCGTAGCCGGTCATGCTGCGAATCATCGTTCCCCCCAGGAGAGTAGCGTCAAACTAGCCGCCGCTCGCCGCCAAAGTCAAGAAAGCCGCCGGGTTGCCGGGTTTCCGGCAGCAGAGTACATTCGACGGAGAGAGCCCGCCCGCGCGCGGCGGACGACTCCACCCCGGATCGAGGCCCCATGTCCGACCATTTCGCCTATTTCGACCACGCCGCCACCACTCCCGTCGCCCCGGAAGTGCTGCAGGCGATGCTGCCGTTCTTCGCCGATCGCTACGGCAATCCGTCGTCGCGCCACACCATGGGGCTCGACGCCAACGTGGCGCTGGGCGAAGTACGCCGCCTGCTCGCCGAGGCCGTGGGCTGCTCGCCGTCGATGGTCGTGTTCACCGGCAGCGGCACCGAGGGCGACGTGCTGGCCCTCCGCGGATCGGTCGTCGGCTCGCGGCGCGAGCGTCATATGGTGGTATCGGCCATCGAGCACGCGGCCATACTCAATACCGCGCGCTCGCTCGAGCGGCAGGGCCACCGGCTCACCGTGGCGCCGGTCGATCGCGAGGGGCGGATCGACGTCGAGCGCTTCGTCGAGGCGGTGACGCCCGAAACCGCGGTCTGCGCCCTCATGGCGGTGAACAACGAGCTGGGCACCATTCAGCCCATCGCCGAGGTGTCGCGGCGCGTGAAAGAGAAGGCGCCGCGCGTCCACTTTCATGTCGATGCCGTGCAGGCCTTCGTCAAGCTGCCGGTGAGCTTCCGCGACTGGCCCGATGTGGACACGATCGCGGTCAGCGCGCACAAGATCTACGGGCCCAAGGGCACGGGTGCCTTGTTCCTGCGCGAAGCCGGCAAGCTCGAGCCCGTGCTCACCGGAGGCGGTCAGGAGATGGGCGTGCGCTCGGGCACCCACAACACGCCGGGCATCGCGGGCCTGGGCGCGGCCTATGCGCTCGGCCGCTCGCGGCGCGACAAGGACGCCGCGCACTACGCCGCCCTCAATCGATGTTTGCTGCGCGTCCTGGATTCGAAGCTGCCGGACGTATCGGTGAACGGTCCGAGGCAAGCGGTGGATCTCACCGGCTCCGGGCCGTTCGACCGTGGCCGCGTGCCCTTCCTCGTGAATCTGCGCTTGCCCGACGTGCCGGCCGAGCCGCTCCTGAACGGGCTCGAGGGTGAGGGTTTCTTCGTCTCTTCCGGTTCGGCGTGCCATTCCAAGAGCGGGTCCTTGTCGCACGTGCTCACGGCCATCGGCTTGAGCGAGGAAGACGGCGGCAGCTTGCGCCTGTCCTTCGGACGCGCCACCACCGAGAGAGAGATCGAGCGCTTCGCCGACGTGCTCGGCAAGCTCGTGCAGCGGCTCCGGCAGACCGTCGCCCGCCGCGTCTAACCCGCCTTGCTCATGGAACGTGACGCTGCCGTGTCGGCCCTCCCGCCCGGTTCCGAGGATGCGCCGCTCTCCTCGAAGCCGGACCTTCTCGTCGTGCGCTTCGGCGAGATCTTCTTGAAGGGCGACAACCGCTATCAGTTCGTGCAGTGCCTCGAGCAGAACCTGCGCCGCGCCCTGAAGCGCGAGCGTCACGTCGCCGTGGAGACGCACCATGCGCGCGCCGTGGTGCGCACCACCGGGCCCGAAGCCGATCTCGAGCGCGTGCTCCAGCGCGTCTTGCGCGTCTTCGGCGTCACTTCCGCCTCGCTCGCAATCAGCGTGCCGCGGCGCGTTCCGGCCATGGCCGAGGCGGGTGCCCGGCTCGTGGTCGAGGCGGCGCGCCTGGGGGCCCGCTCCTTCAAGGTGAAGACGCGGCGCAGCGACAAGCGCTTCCCGACGCGCTCGCCCGAGGTGAACGACGTGGTCGGACGGGCGGCGCGCGAGGTGAGCGGCTTGCGCGTCGACGTGCACGACCCCGACGTGACGCTCACGGTCGAGATCGGTCCCAAGCTCGCGTTCGTGTCCACGCACGTGGCGCGCGGGCCGGGCGGCTTGCCGGTGGGCGTGAGCGGCAACGTGACGCTGCTCTTGTCGGGCGGGATCGATTCGCCGGTCGCCGGCTATCTCGCGCAGAAGCGCGGCTCGCGGCTCAACGCCGTCTACTTCCATTCGTTCCCGTACACGGGCGAGGGCGCCAAGCAGAAGGTCGTGGATCTGGCGCGCGAGCTGGGGCGCGTGCAGGGCGGCATCCGGCTCTCGGTCATTCCGTTCACGGCGCTGCAGGAGGCGTTTCGCGCGAACGCCAATCCGCGGTTGCTGGTTCTCCTCTACCGCCGCGCCATGATGCGCATCGCCTGCCGCGTGGCCGAGAAGGAAGGCGCGCTGGCGCTGGCCACCGGCGAGAACCTGGGCCAGGTGGCGAGCCAGACGCTCGAGAACTTGGGCACCATCGAGGACGCCGCCGACCGCCCGGTGCTCCGTCCAGTGATCGCTTTCGACAAAGCGGAGATCGTGGCCCTCGCCAAGCGCATCGGCACCTATGACATCTCGGTGCAGCCGTTCGAGGATTGCTGCTCGTTGTTCGTGCCGCGCCATCCTGTGACCAAGGGCCGCGTGATCGACATGGTGAACGCCGAAGCCCACGTCTCGGGCTGGCAGGATCTCGTCGAGGCTGCCTTGGCCGAGCGCGAGATCATCGACCTCGAAGACTGAGCCTCCTTCCCTCCCCGACATGGATCCTCTGGTTCTCGAACGCATCGCCGCCGACTGGGCGCGCCTCCTCGTGGGCACGGCGTTCCGCGGTCTCTCGGCCGAGCCGGCCGGCGTGCGCGCTTTCTTCGGGCCTCCGCAAGGACAGCGCGGCCCGACATGGGCGCTGGTGGCGCGCTGGCCGGAGCCTCTGTGGCTGTGGGTCGAGGAAGCGCAGCTTCCCAAGGAGCGCGAGCGGGTGGGCGAGCTTCTCCGCTACGACGGCCTCGCGGTCACGAGCGTGGCACCGCCCGCTTTTGACCGGCGCGTGCGCGTGAATCTGGGCGACGATCACGCGCGCGCGTTCTTCGAGGTCGAAGCGTGGGCGCCGGGGAACGCGATCTTCGTCGAGGATCGCCGCGGCGTGGCCTGGGTGGCCAAGCGCCGCGCGCCTTCGACGCAGCGGCCCGGGCTAGCGCCCGGCATGGCCTACTTCGATCCGCCGGCGCAGTTTCGCAAGGATCCCAGGCGCGCCACCGCCGAGGAGATCGCGGAGACTCTGGGCGCCGACTTCGCGAGCCTCGAGCCCCAAGTGCTCGAAGCGCGCCTCGCCCACCATTGGTGCGGCGTGCCGACGCCGCTGCTCGCGAACCTGCGTCTGGCTCTCGCCTCATCCAACGGCGACGCCGACACCGCGGCACGCGCCCTCGCGAACTGGGCGGAGCTTGCCTATGGCGGCGACGGTCCGGTCATTGCCTTGCAGTGGACCGACAAGCATCGCGGGGCCACGCTGGTGAGCGCACGCTTGCCGTACGTGCCCGATCGCGGTGTGACCGTGGCGGGACCCTGGCCGCGCTGGGACGATGCGGCGCGCGGCCTGGCGCCCGCGCTTCCGGCCGCCGTCACGTCGGAGGAGCTGGCCGACGCCAAGGCACGCGTGCGTCGCTTCGAGCGCGCGTTGCGCGCCGTCGAGCAAGACTGGGAGGAGGCGAATCGCGCGCCCCAAGTGCGGCGCGAAGCCGAAGCGCTCGCCGCCTCTCTCACGCGGGTGCCGCGCGGCGTCGCCCAGGTCGAGGTTCCCGATCCGCGCGATCCATCGATCAAGCTACGCCTCGAGCTCGACCCCAAGCTGCCGCCGCATGAAAACGCCAATCGGGCGTTTCGCCGCGCCACCAAGCTCGAGCGCGCGCTCGAGGCGATTCCGGCGCGGCGCGTGGTGCTCATCGACGAGCTGGTCAAAGCACGGGCGCAGCTCGAGCGCTTGGAAGCGGGCGACCGCCCCGCCGACTTGCCGGCTTCACTACCGACGCGCGGAGCGATCTCCCCCGCCAAGCCGGCGCGGGCAGCCCTTGGCCCGAGCGCGACGCGCGGCGCCGAGGTTCCGGCGCGCCTGCAGCCCCGACGCTACAAGACGGCCGACGGCTGGGAGATCTGGGTGGGGAAGACGAACGAGGGCAACGACTATCTGACCCACCGCCTGGCGCGGCCCGAGGATTATTGGTTTCACGTCCAGGGCTCGCCGGGCTCGCACGTCGTGCTTCGCCGCGGCAAGAGCAAGGACGAGCCGAGCCGTGACACGCTGCGCGAGGTGGCGTCGTGGGCGGCTTTCTTCTCGCGCCAGAAGACGAGCGGCACGGTGCCGGTTCTCTGGACACGCAAGAAGTATGTGCGCAAGCCGCGCGGCTCCAAGCCCGGGCTCGCCGAGGTGATGCGCGACGAGAAGACGATCTTCGTGCGTCCGACGGAGCCGCCTGCTTCGGCAGCCGTCGCCGAGGAAGGCGAGGCGGAGTCCTAATTCCCGCGCAGCCTCACTCCACACTGATCGCAGAAGCGGGCGCGGAACGGACGGCCCACGAGCGCGCCGCACGCCGGGCAGCGGCTCGTGCGGATGAGGAAGACGACGCCAATCGCAATCAAGAACAGATAGAGCCCGACGAACAAGAGCTCCATCTCTTTCGATTGCTTCCACATGTCGACGAGAAAGACGACCAGTTCCTCGCCCTAGTCCATCACTCTTTCCCTTCCGCATCGGGGCAGGTCGGCTCGACGTCGTAGCCCAGGTACCAGTACTCCTCCCAGGTGCGGCGATT
>DATFWU010000165.1:0-7101 GCA_035259005.1 Candidatus Eiseniibacteriota bacterium | reverse complement strand
ACACCGCTCCTGTGGACGATCCGGCGAGCACCGATCCGGCGACGCACAAGATCCTGACGACGAGAGTGGATGGAAGCATCACCGTTCCGCAGTCGGGTGGCGAACCGCTCACCTACGTGATCACGAATAACCTCAATGCCTTCTACTTTGTACGCGGGGATTCCGCTACCGGCCTCGACTCATCCCAGCCCGCAGATGCTCGGCATTGGTATGTCTACAAGTGGGTGGATCTGACCACAGGCCTGGCGCCAAATCGGGCGCAAAGCAAGAACGCTACTTGGGCCGGTATCAAGGCGAGATATCGGTGAGGAGCCGCATGACGCGACGATCTGTATTGCTCGCTGTCCTACTCCTCGCAGGCTGCGGCTCGGAGTCGACGAAGCCGGTCGAGAAACAGGGACTGTTCATCGAGCCGCCCCGTTCGGTGAATCAACTGATCTCGGCCTACGAAAAGAAGGACTCCACCGCCTACGCCAACTTCTTCACCGGTGACTTCACTTACGAATTCTCGAACGCGACCGATCCCCAGTTGGTGACCCAGTACCCGGGAGGTTGGTCGGGCGTGGACGAGCGGGCGTCGGCGGGGCATCTGTTCCATGGGCTCACGAAGCCCGGGCAGGAGACGCTGCCGGCGGCGTCGCTGATCGATATCCACTTTGCGGTGACGATCCCGGTCGATGATCCTGGAAGTGCCGATCCGGTGACACATAAGTTGCTTGTCACGCGGATCGACGGGCAGATTACGATTCCGCCGACCGAGCTGCGGCCGGATCCGACGGACTTCCTGATCGACAACAACCTCAACGCCCTTTATTTCGTGCGCGGCGATAGCGCGACAGGGCTGGGTCCCAATCAGCCGGCGGACTCTCAGCATTGGTACATCTACCGCTGGGTCGATCTCACCGAGGCGAATGGGAATACGTCGCCGGCCGAGGGGCCCGTGCCCACCCGGCCGACGACGTGGGGAAGACTGAAAGCGGACTACCGCTAGCTACTTGGTCTTCGTCGTATCCTTCGGATTCAAATTGAACTGCACGTGGGGCGGCGTCGCGGCGCCCGGCGTCGCTTCGAAGAACGGCATGGGTTGGAAGCCCAGCAGTCGCGCGAAGAGAAGCGTCGGAAAGGTTTGCACCTTGACGTTGTACTCGCGTACCGCGTCGTTGTAGCGGCCGCGCTCGACCGAGATCCGGTTCTCGGTTCCCGCCAATTCGTCCTGCAGGCGCAGGAAGTTCTCGCTCGATTTGAGCTGCGGGTAGTTCTCGACCACCACGAACAGCCGTCCGAGTGCGGTGTCCATCGCGTGCGAGGCCGCGATCGTCTCCTCCGGCGTCTTGGCGCCGGCCATGCGGGCGCGCGCGTCGGCGATCTCGCCGAACACGGCTTGTTCCTGCTGCGCGATGCCCTTCACCGTCTCGACCAGGTTGGGAATGAGGTCGTTGCGGCGCTGGAGCACGTTCTGGACCTGCGCCCATGCCGTCTGGACCGTGGCGCGCGACTGGACGAGCGAGTTGTACCCACCCACGAGCCAGCCGCCGACCAAGAGCACGATCACCGCGATGACCGCGACTACAGCCAAACCGCCCTTCATTTCATGACCCCCCATGGAGGCATGGCACTAGAACCCGCTGCTCGCGCCGCCTCCGCCGCTCGAGCCGCCACCGAATCCGCCGAAGCCACCACCACCCGATGAGCCGCCACCGAAACCACCAAATCCACCCCAGCCTCCGTAACCGCCCCAGCCGCCGCGCCGCCGGTACGGGCCCTGCTGCGCTCGGGCGATCGCGTTCAAGATGATCACCACGGCGAGGAAGCCGACGAACAAGAGAACCCGAGGCGGGATGTGATCCCCCGTGTCGTCCTCCGGCGGGGGGGCCGCGCCCTGCAGGGAGGTGAGCGTCACTTTGCGATCGTCAGCCACGATCGTCGCCACCGCCACCACGCCCGCCAGCACACCGCCGTTCCAGTCGTTGTCGTGCAAGTGCGGGACGACATCGTGACGGAGGATGCCGCCCACGCGTCCGTCGGGAAGAAGCCCCTCGAGTCCGTAGCCGACCTCGAAGCGCACGCGGCGCTCCTTCTCCGCGACCACGAGCAATATGCCCGTGTCCTCTTTCTTGTTCCCCACGCCCCACTTCTTGAACAGCGTGACCGCGTAGTCCTCGATTTCGAGCGGCGCGATGGACGGCACCACGGCGACCGCGATTTGGACGCCGGTCTTCTCGTCCAGCTCCTTGGCGATGGCGTCGACGTGCGCCTTGGTGTCGTCGGTCAGGAGCCCGGCGGTATCGACGACGTAGTCGGTCGGCTCGGGATACGAAGGCTCGGCGGCTCGCGCGGGGAGCGCGAAGGCGACGAGGATGAGCGCGTACGAAAGGGCACGCGCCGCCCGCGCGCGCTTCACGCGTGCGTGGAAGGGGAGGTCGTGCGCGTGGTGTCCAGATCGTCGATCTTGGCCAGCAAGCGGTCGCAGGCGTCGAGGAAGTCGACGTACATGGTCTCGACCGCGTCCGGCAGCTCCTTCTCGCGCCGCATGCGCCAGGCCTCGAGCCACGGCTTGGCCTCGATGCCGGCCCACGCGGCCGTACGCGACAACGCCGATTCCGGCGTGCCGCCATCGCTCCCCGTGAGCGAAAGAACACCGCGCGCGCAGGCCAGCAACGAGCCCGCCGCGCCTGCCAGCGTCGAAGCCAGCGCGTGGGTATCGCCGTGGGCGCCGAGATAGACGCGGCGGAGCCGGACGCCGAGCACGCGCAGATCGCGCTCGACGTGGAGCCGCAGCGCTTCGCGCGGCGTTTCCGTTCCCGCGAGGACGTCCTTGCCCGCGACCAGACGTCCGCGCGAACGAATCTCGGCCAGCTCGAGTGAGAAGGCGTCATGGGCGCGCGGAATCTGATCGTCGCTCAGGAGCACGAGATTGATGTGGTGCGCGCCGGCGCGATCGCCGGGCCAGGCCTTGGCCAGGCCGCGAAGTCCCGAGGCCGCGAGCGGCCGCGTGACCAGAAGCAGGTTCAAATCGGACTTGCCCGGTCGGAAGCCTCCGTCCACCGCGCTTCCATAGAGATAGAGGGAGACGAATGAGCTTCCGAGGGTGTCCTGGAGCGGACGCGCCCAGCGGCGGGCTTCTTCGACCAGGGTTTCGGGGTCGACCGAGGCGGGGGACTGGGATGGCTTGGCCATTCTCGATTGCCTCCTACGGAGACGCTCCCCAGGAGTTGCAGGGACCGGCGGAGTCTACTGGTTTGGGGGCCTTTGGTGAGAGGGGTCGGGCGGCCCAAACTCCCCAGAAAGACTAGGGATAACCCACTTGCGTTTCCGGGCTGAAAACCCTAGATTCCCGGCCGAGCAGGATCGGCGGGCGGGAGCCCGCCAACTTCAGGACCGAGTTTGTGATTTTTTTCACGCGGCGGTTTCGTGGCCAAGCCGACGGACGATTGGGCCTCGAACTGGCGCCTCCTGGGCCTCGGATTTACCTTGCTGGGGCTCCTGGTCGCCGGACCGGTCGTGGGATACCTCCTCGGAGACTGGCTCGACCGGAAATTCGGGACGAGCTGGTTGACCTGGGTCTGCCTGCTCATCGGCTTCGCCGCGGCGGGGCGCCAGATCTACCTCATCGCGCGCCGCATCCAGGAAGAAGCAGCAAAAGACTGATCGCCTGCGGCACCTCCTAACGGAATTCGTTCCACGTCATCGTGATGGGACGCGGTGCTCGACCGCGCCCGTGAAAGAGGAACACCCTCGATGGGTTTCGAGTTTCTCGTCAGGGCCAGACGGGTCACCCTGGCGCTCACCGTGCTCGCCGCGCTCGCGGGCGTCGTGTACGGGGGCGCGTCATTCGGGTTGGCTCTTGCTTTGGGCTCGCTCTGGTCGCTCGGGAATCTCCTGTTCCTCGAAGCCCTCGGCCGCCTGCTGATCGCGGGCAAGCTGGGGCGCGCACCAGCGTGGCGTGACATGGCGCTCGTTCTTGGCGGCGCGCCTCTTCTCCTTCTCGGCGGCTTCGGCATTCTCGCGAGCGGCCTTCCGCTTCTTGGCGCCACCATCGGATTCTGGATCCTCTTCGCCGTCGTGCTGCTCAAGGCCCTGGCCATCGCGTTGGCCAAGGCACTCGACTTCGCGACCGGAAGAAGCGTGGAGAGAGCGCCCGACGCCCTGCGTCGCCCGCTTCCTTCGCGCCGCGCGCTCGGCCTCGCGGGCTGGACGCTCGCGCTTCTCTTCGGCGCCGCGTTCGTGCTTCTGGCTTCGGCCCAAACGGAGCAGCCGGCTCAGCCGGCGAGGGGTGCTGCGGTCGAGCACACGAGCGAGCAGAGCCAGGAATCGGGCGAGGGCGAGAGCGGCGTGCCCGAGCTACCCACGCTGCCCGGCATCGTCGCCAAGGCCACGCACGAAGCGCCGTGGGCGAAGACGATCGAGGCCTGGCAGGATCCGCTCTTCTCGCTTCTCGCGACCCTCATTCTCGTCCTGCTCGTCAGGCTCGCGTTTGCCAAGCCCCAGCTCGTGCCGGGGCGCGGCCAGATGATGCTCGAGACGGCCATGGGCGGCGCACGCGATTTCGTGGTGCAGACTTTCGGCCCGGTGATGGAGCCGTACGTGCCGTTCGTGGGCACGCTCTTCTTCTACATCCTGACCATGAACTGGATGGGCATGATCCCGCTTCTCAAGTCACCGACCACGTCGCTCAACACGACGGCGGCGATGGCGGTGGTGGTGTTCGTCTTCGTGCAGTACACGGCCATCCGCAAGCAGGGCCCGCTCGGCTACCTGTATCACCTGGCGGGCTCGCCCAAGGATCTCGTCGGCTGGGCGGTGGCGCCCGTGCTGTTCCCGATCGAGCTCATGGGCGAGTTCATCAAGCCGATCTCGCTCGCCGCGCGACTCTTCGGCAATGTCTTCGGCGAGGATCTGCTGATCGCGGTCTTCGTCGGCATCGGCGTGGCGCTGCTCGGTTGGCAGCCCGTGCCGGTCGGATTCCCGATCCACGTGTTGTTCATGTTCTTGGGCCTCATCATGAGCGCGGTGCAGGCCCTCGTATTCGCCCTGCTCGCCACCGTGTACCTCTTCATGGCTCTGCCCCATGGCCAAGAAGAGCACGAGATCGACGAGCATCTCGGCGCCGAGCACGGCGCCCAGCCCGCGACGACGTAGCCGCAAGGCTCGCGGTCGCGTTCGCCAAGGAGGAAAGCCAGATGCCGTTTCAATCCGCACTCGGTCTCGCGCTTCCGCTCGCCATCGGCATCGCCGCCGTCGGCTCGGGCATCGGTCTCGGGCTCATGGGCCGCGGCGTGATGGAGGCCATCGGCCGCCAGCCGGAAGCCGCGGGCAAGCTCTTCGTGCCCATGATTCTCGGCTTCGCGTTCAGCGAAGCGCTCACCATCTACGCCTTCATCACGATGTTCTTGCTCAACAGCCGCATCCACTAAACGGGACGAGCTTTCATGAACATCATCGACGTTCGCCAATTCGTCACTCAGATCGTCGGCTTCCTCCTGGTCCTCTGGATCCTCGGAAAGTACGCCTGGCCGCCGGTCCTGGGCTTCATCGAGGAGCGCCAGAAGAAGATCGCCGGCGACCTCGAGCACGCGCGCGTGGAGAACGAGCGCGCCGTGAAGCTCCGCACCGAGCTGGATCAGGAGCTGAAGGGGATCGAAGCCAAGGCGCGGGTGCGCATCCAGGAGGCGGTCACCGAAGGGCAGCGGGTGGCGAGCGAGATCAAGGCGGGCTCGCAGAAGGACGTGACGCAGCGCCTGCAGCGCCTGCAGGGCGAGATCGAGATGGAGCGCGAGAAGGCCATGCTGTCGCTCAAGCAGGATCTCGTGCGCCTGACCGTGGATGCCACGGAAAAGATCCTGCGCGAGAAGCTGGACGAGAAGACGCAGCGACGTCTGGTCGAGGAATTCATCGGCGAAGCCGGCGCCACGCCCGGCGTAGCCCGCTAGGAGACCGGCGTTGCCTTTGCGCGATCAGGGCTTGGGTCAGCGCTACGCCGAGGCTCTCTTGGGCGCGGCCGAGAAACGCGGGGTGACTGACCCCGTGGCCGAGGACTTGCAATCGATCCTCGCGCTCGACGAGAAGGATCCGTCATTCCGCCGCTTCCTCGAGTCGCCGGCGGTGCGTGACGACGCCAAGCAGAAGCTCGTCGAGTCGGTGCTGGGCCCGCGCGCCAACGTCCTCACCGTGCGCTTCCTGCTCCTGCTCATGCACAAGAAGCGCATCGGGCATCTCCGTGACGCGATCACGGCCTTCAAGACGCTGGTCGAGGCCAAGCGCGGCATCGTGCACGCGCGCGTGACGAGCGCGGTGCCACTCGCCGCCGACGAGAAGACGCGCCTCACCCAGGCGCTCGAGAAGCGCACCGGGCTTCGCTTCCTGCTCGAGCCGCGCGTCGACCAGGCGATCCTGGGCGGCGTCGTGGTGCAGTACCGGGATCAGATTCTGGACGACAGCGTGCGCACGCGCTTGCGCGACCTGCGCGAGAAGCTGCTCGCCGTCGAGCCGTAGCAACCTTTCGATCGGAGACCGAACAATGCCGTTTCGACCCGAAGAGATCAGCGCCGTGCTGCAGAAGGAGCTCGAAAGCTACGACACCAAGCTCGAGACCAAGGCGGTGGGCGTCGTGCTCTCCGTGGGCGACGGCATCGCCCGCGTGTGGGGGCTCGACGACGCGCTGGCCGGCGAGCTGATCGAGTTCCCCGGCGACGTGAAGGGCATGGTGCTGAACCTCGAAGAGGACAACGTCGGCGCCGTGCTCTTCGGGCCGGATACGCTGATCAAGGAAGGCGACCCGGTGAAGCGCACCGGCCGCATCGCCGAAGTGCCGGTGGGCGACGTGATGATCGGTCGCGTGGTGAACGCGCTCGGCCAGCCCATCGACGGCAAGGGCCCGATCGCCGCGCACAAGTTCCGCTCGCTCGAGGGACGCGCCCCGGGCGTGGTGGAGCGCCAGCCCGTGAAGGAGCCGATGCAGACCGGCATCAAGGCCATCGACTCCATGATTCCCATCGGCCGCGGCCAGCGCGAGCTGATCATTGGCGACCGCCAGACCGGCAAGACCGCGATCATCATCGACACGATCTTGAACCAGAAGGGCACCGACCTCTTCTGCGTCTA
>DATFWU010000164.1:0-9290 GCA_035259005.1 Candidatus Eiseniibacteriota bacterium | reverse complement strand
CAAGGCCGTGGGCCTGGCCGCCACTATGGCGGCGTCGGGCCTCGACGTGTGCGCGGCCGAGGGCTCCGTCCTGCCCTTCGTGCGCCTGCTGTTCGCTGACATCGGTGACGCGCAGTCGATCGCGGATCACCTCTCGACCTTCGCGGTCCGCCTGGCGCGCATGGACGCCATGAGCCGAGCCGCCGCGACCGATACGCTTTGCCTTCTGGACGAGATCGGATCGGGCACCGATCCGGACGAGGGCGCGGCTTTGGCGCGGGCCCTTCTCGAGCGGCTGGGCGAGCGCGGCGCCTGGGCGGTGGCGACCACGCACCTGGGCTCGCTCAAGACCCTGGCCGGGGAGCGCCCCGAGGTGGTGAACGCGTCGATGGAGATGGACGCCGTGCGTCTCGAGCCGCGTTACCGATTTCTCGTCGGCGTGCCGGGAGGAAGCTACGGGCTCGTGACCGCGCGCCGCCTGGGGCTCGATGCGCCCGTGCTGGCGCGTGCCGAGGAGCTGGCCGGCGAGGAAGGGCGCTCGCTCGCCGGTCTCGTCTCGGCCCTGACCGAGCAGCTGGCCCAGGCGCGAGCCGAGCGCGAGGAGACGCGGCGCGCGCTCGAGGCGGCGGCGGCCCGGCTGGCCGAGCTCGATCGCCTGGAGAGCGAGCAGGAAGAGCGCGTGGCCGAGCGCCAGAAGCGAAGGCTGGAGGAGATCCGCGCCCTCGAGTCGCAGGCGCGCGGTCTGTTGCGCGAGGTGCGGCGCGAGGCTTCGCTGTCGGCGAGTGAGCGCGAGCCGGAGCGCTTGCGCGCGCTCGGGGAAAAGGTGCGCGAGATCGAGCGCGCGGGCGACCAAGTGCGCGAGGCGATGAAGCCGCGCGATCCGGAGCTTGCGCCCGAGAGCCTCGCGGCCGGAGCGAAAGTCTTGCACAAGGGCCTCGGCATCGTGGCGCGTATCGTCGAGCCGCCGGACGCCGATGGCACGGTGGTGCTGGCGCGCGGCGCGTGGCGCATCCGCTCCCAGGTTTCCGAGCTTCGCCGGGCCACGGCGGAGAGCGGCGAGAACGAGGGCAAGCGCGAGCCCGTGGTGAGCGTGGAAGCCGACACGGACAACGCGGCGTGGGAAGTCGACGTGCGCGGGTTTGCCGTCGAGGAGGCGGTCGACGCCGTGGATCGCGCCCTCGATCGCGCCGTGCTCGCCGGACATCGCGAGCTGCGCGTGATCCATGGCGTGGGCAAGGGCGTCTTGCGCGAGGTGCTGGCGCGCCATCTGCGCGGCCACCCGCAGGTGGCCAGGGAGCATCTCGGACAAGTGGGCGAAGGCGGTCGCGGCGTCACCGTGGCGGAGCTTCGATGAGCGTGGAATCGCGCGCCCCGGTGGCGCCCGACGACGCGGTCGAGCGCGTGCGGCAAGCCTCCGAGATCACCGCCGTGGTCGGAGCCCATGTGACGCTCAAGAAGGCGGGGCGCACGTGGAAGGGGCTGTGTCCGTTTCACACCGAGAAGACACCGTCTTTCACCGTGAGCCCGGAGCGCCAGACGTACCACTGCTTCGGCTGCGGCGCGGGCGGCGACGTGTTCCGCTTCGTCCAGGAGACGGAGAAGGTCAGCTTCGCCGAGGCACTCAAGCTGTTGGCCGATCGCGCCGGGATTCGCTTGCCGTCGCGCCGCGGTGTGGCCTCGAGCGAGCCACTTTACGAAATCTTGGAAGAAGCGGCCGAGTTCTACCGCCGTACCCTGCTCGATCCAGCCACGGGCAAGCAGGCGCGCGCCGTTCTGACGGCCCGCGGCATCGAAGACGGTACGAGGGATCGATTCGGCATGGGTTTCGCCCCCGCGGGCTGGGACGCGCTCACGAGCCGCCTGGGACCGCGACATGGACAAGCCGCTTTGGTGCGAGCCGGGCTCGCCGTCGAGCGCGAGGGCGGCCGCGGCATGTACGACCGCTTTCGCGACCGTCTCTTGGTGCCACTTCGGCTGTCGACAGGAGTGGGCGGGCGGGTGGTGGGCTTCGGCGGGCGCTCGCTTTCGGGCGAAGAGCCCAAATATCTCAATTCGCCCGAGAGCCCCGTGTATCGCAAGAGCGCCTTCGTTTTCGGCCTGCCGGAAGCGCGCGAGACGCTGCGCGCCTCGGGAGAGGCGGTTTTGGTCGAGGGGTACTTCGATGTGATGGTTCTGTCGCAGGCCGGCGTGCAAGACGCGGTGGCCGCGGCGGGCACGGCGATCACCGCCGAGCAGGCGTCGGTTCTGTCGCGCTACGTGTCGCGCGTGTGCCTGGCGCTCGACGGCGATCGCGCCGGGGCGCAAGCCGCGGGACGTGGCCTGGCCCCGCTTCTGGGAGCGGGCCTCACGCTGCGCGTGGTGGTGCTGCCGGAGCGGGACGATCCCGACAGCTTCGTGCGCCGCGAGGGTGTGGGCGCCTTTCAGGCGCTGCGCGAGCGGGCGGTGGGCGTCGTCAAGTTTCTCTGCCGGGACGCGGGCAAGAGCGGAGAAGCGCACGCGCAAGCGATTGCCAAGGTGGTCACGCTGGCCCGTGAGCTCAAGGATTTGTCCCTGCGGGACGGATTTCTCGTGGACGCCGACCGCGAGCTCGGTGTGGGGTTCGATCGGCTTCGTCATGAGGTCGAGAAGCCAGGAGCAACGAAGTCGATGGCGGCGCCGCCTTCGGTGACCGTGAAAACGCAGGCGCCGGTCGTGGTTCAGCGCATGCCGTTCGTCGAGCGTTCACTGATCGCGCTCTTGGTCGCCGAGCCTCGGCTTGCCGAGCGGGCGGTGGAAGCAGTGCCGGAAGAATGGATTCGTCACCCTGCCGCGCGGGAAGCGTGGCGTGCCATCGTCGCCGATCCGGAAGGCGGAGTGGCGCATTGGTGTGAGAGCGCGGAGGGCGCCGGGCGCGCCCTCCTGACGTCGCTCGCGAGCGAGTCGGACGCGCCCGTGGAGGCCGAAAAAGCGTGGGACGAGCTGGTTCGCAGTCTCGAGTTCGAAGTGAGAAAGAAGGAGCTGTCGCAGCTGCAAAGCGATCTGGCGCGCCTGCCGGCGGAAAGCCGCGAGGCACGCGATCTGATGGGCGCGATCGAGGAGCTGAGCGTAAGGATGTGGAAGCTGCGCAACCGCTCAGCCGCGCAGGGTCTGGGAAAGGGAGCGAGCGAATGAAGCAGAAGGCGCGCAAAGCGCTGCTCACGGACATCAAGGACCTGGCCACCCGCCAGGGCTACGTGACCGAGGAGCAGATCTTGGAGCGCCTCGGGGAGGAGTTCGAAGAGAACACCCCCGAGCTCATGGACGACATCTACGCCGTCATGGCCACGGCCAAGGTCCCGGTGTTCGGCGACGAGGCCGAGGCCCAGGACAAGATCGGCAAGGCCAAGAAGCGCGAGGAGGAAGAGCGCGCCCGCGTCAAGGAAGCGCAGCGCCCGGTGCCGCAGCAGCCAGTGCGCTACGACGATCCGGTGCGCATGTACCTGCGCGAGATGGGCAAGGTGCCGCTGCTCACGCGTGAGGGCGAGGTCGAGATCGCGCGCCGCATCGAGCAGGGCGAGCGGCGCGTGGTGGCCGCGCTCTTCCGGGCCGACGTCACGCTCAAGGAGATCCGCCAGCTCGCGGTCCTGCTCAAGCAGCAGAGACTCAAGGTCGAGGACTTCATCCGCGTCGACGAGACCGCCCAGACCGAGATCGGCCTCAAGAAGGAGCGCGCCCGCGCCCTGCGCATCATCGAGCGCGCCGTGGCCCTGCAGCAGAAGGTCAACCGGCTGGTGAGCCGTCCCGTGTCGCGTCTCTCCGAGCGCCAGCGCGCGAACCACCAGAACGCGCTGCGCAAGGCGGAGGAGGAGCTGTCGTCGGAGCTGAACAAGCTCAAGCTCAATCCCAAGCTCACCGACGAGCTGAACGAGAGCCTGCTCGCGCACGCCGGACGTATTCAGGAAGTCGAGTCGAAGATCGGCGACATCGAGCGTCTGGCCGGACGCAGCGTCGACGAGCTCGCCGTCCTCGGCAAGAAGATGAAGGCCGGCGGCACGGCGGCGCGCAAGGCGCGCAAGGACTCGGGTCTCGAGCTCGAGCGCGTCGAGGTGTTCCTGGCCGACGTGCGTGCGGTGCGCCGCGAGGTCAAGAAGGTCGAAGAGGAATCGCAGATCAAGCGCGCGCAGCTCCTCGAGCTGGGCCGCGACATCGAGGAGGGCCAGCGCGCCGCGGGGCAGGCGAAGCGCGAGATGATCGAGGCCAACGTGCGCCTCGTGATCTCGATTGCCAAGCGCTACACCAACCGCGGCCTCGAGTTCCTGGATCTCATCCAGGAAGGCAACGCGGGTCTCATGCGCGCGGTCGACAAGTTCGACTACACCAAGGGCTACAAGTTCTCGACCTACGCGACGTGGTGGATCCGGCAGGCGATCACGCGCGCCATCGCCGACCAGGCGCGCACCATCCGCGTGCCCGTGCACATGATCGAGCACATCAACAAGGTGGTACGCGTGTCGCGGCGGCTGGTGCAGGAGCTGGGACGCGAGCCGACGCCCGAGGAGATCGCCGAGCGGCTGGAGCTGCCTCCCGAAAAGATCAAGGCGATCTTGAAGGCGGCGCAGGAGCCCATCTCGCTCGACCGTCCGATCGGCGAAGACGACGACTCGAACCTCGGCGACTTCATCGAGGACACGAGCGTGGTTTCGCCGGCGCACTCGGCGGCCAGCGCCATGCTGCGCGACGAGGTGAGCGAGGTGCTGAAGACGCTCACGCCGCGCGAGGCCAAGGTGATTCGCCTGCGCTTCGGCCTCACCGAGGACGCCAACCCGCGCACGCTCGAGGAAGTGGGCGCGTTCTTCAACGTGACGCGCGAGCGCATCCGCCAGATCGAGGCCAAGGCGCTGCGCAAGCTGCGCCATCCGACACGCTCGCGCCGCCTCAAGGCCTACACGGAGCTGCTCTGAGCGCGCCACGTCGCCTTGACCCTCGCCGAAGGCGCATGCTACAAGTCGGCCCGCGTCTTAGTGCGGGCTCGCGGGCCCATAGCTCAGTCGGTCAGAGCGGCCGGCTCATAACCGGTTGGTCCGTGGTTCGAGTCCACGTGGGCCCATTCCAGAACCCATCCAAGGGAAGGGCGCCGGTCGATCCGGAAGGGCGGATAGCTCAGCTGGGAGAGCGTCGGTATCACAAGCCGAAGGCCACAGGTTCGATCCCTGTTCCGCCCACCATTCTCCTCTCGGAACCTATGATCGGGTACGACCGCCATTCCTTTCCTGTCTTCGCCGCCACCCGAGCCGCGGGCTCGGGGGCGCGGGCCTGGCGATGAAGCCCGCCCTGGAGCGTCTGGTCGCGCTGTCGCGGCTCGACACCCGGCTCCAGGGCATCGAAAACACCCTCAAGAAGCTTCCCGAAGACGAAAAGAAGGCGCAGACGCGGCTCCACGATGCCAACACCGCCCTCGAGGGCTTCCGCGAGCGCTTGCGCCAGGTCGAGCTGTCGCGCCGCGAAGGCGAGCGCGAGGCCGAGTCGCTGGTGCAGCAGGAGCGCAAGTTCCAGAGCCAGACGATGCAGGTGAAGAGCAACGAGGAGCTGTGGGCGCTGCAACGTGAGATCCAGTCGGTGAAGACGCGGCGCTCCGAGGTCGAAACCCTGGTGCTCGAGCGCATGGAAGAAGAAGAGCGGAACAAGCGCGAGGGCTCGAGCTTCGACAAGGGGGTGGCCGAAGCCAAGGCCCACGTCTCGCAGGTGGCGACGACCAACGCCGCCGAGCGCGCGCGGCTCGAAGCCGAGCGCGACCAAGCCAAGGCCGAGCGCGACCGTGAGCTGGAAGAGGTCCCGAGGGAATGGCGCTCGCGTTACGAGCGCGTGCGGCAGAACCGCGGCAGCCCGGCGGTGGTGCCGCTCGTGCGCAACGCCTGCGCCGGCTGCATGACCCAGCAGCCGCCCCAGCGCGTGCAGGAAGTGCGGTTGGGAGACGCGGTCGTGGTGTGCGAGTTCTGCGGCCGCCTGATCATCGGCGTCGAAGGCGGGGCGCCGAGCCCCGCCTAGACGCCGTTCGTCTCTCTCAGCCCAGGCCCTGCTGGCGCAGACCCTGGCTCGCGGTGCCGAGCCACGCCGGCGGCGCCGACGCGGCGCGACGGTTGGCCTCTTGAATGCGCAAATAGATCTCCTGCCGGTGCACCTGCACCGTGTGCGGCGCTTCGATGCCCAGCTTCACCTGTCCACCGCGCACGTCGAGCACGATCACCTTGATCTCGTCGCCGATGCGGATGTTCTCCCCGAGCTTGCGGGACAGAACCAGCATGTCACCCTCCTTGGTGATGCAGGGAGTCTCGGATCCCGCTAGTGCGAAGCCTTGGCGCGCGCGGGTGCGGCACGGCGGGCGCGCTCGAGGATCGGGTGCTGGATCTCCCAGCGGCTGTCGGCGAGCACGACCTGGCGCGCGATGCGGCGCGTCGGGTGCACGACCAGCGGCGCGCGCAAGTTGATGGTCACGCTCTTGCCCGCATCTTCGACCGTGGCGATGGCATAGAAGAGTGGCGTCTCGCCGGGATCGAATCCGAGACCGGCGCGGTCGGCTTCCGAGAGCGACGGCTCGTAGGCGGGCACGAAGGCGTGCGGATCGAGCACCGGGAAGGACAGACCCGGATCGCTGAACGATTGCAGCCAGCGGAAGGGGCGGTAGTCGGCGAGCTCGAGCAGCGCGAACTCCTTGTGCTCCTCGAAGCCGATCAATCCGTCGGGCAAGGTGAGGAACGACTCCGGGGCGGCCTCGACGACCCCGAGCGTGGCGGTGTGGATCTTCATCTCCGGACCTCCTGTCGGGACTTCCCGGTCCCGCGACCGTGTGGGGGGAAGCGGCCTCGAGGGCCGCGGGACACATCCCGAGAGGTCTGGCTGCAACGCATGTGCCAGGGTGGAAAGGAAGCCAATGAGCTTCCTCTGGCCGCATCCGTCGCGTTTTGCAGGCCCGGTTCGAGGCCGCTTGCCCCTCCGGCCGGTCACTCCCTGACCGCGCCAGGCATGAAATGGTCCGTCCTTGGCCGCCTGCCTTGCGCCCATCTCACGCTGTTCGTTAGGCTTGCCCGATGAAGGACGCGCCGGGACGAGGGAGCTCTTACAGGCTGCAAGCGGACGGCGCGGCGCGTGGGAACCCGGGGCCGGCCGCTTACGGCTTCGTGCTCGACTCGCCCGCGGAGGCCGAGGTGGCCTCCGGCGGCGAGGCGATCGGCGAGACCACCAACAACGTGGCCGAGTACCGGGGACTGATCGCCGGTCTCGAGCGCGCGTTGGCTCTCGGCGTGACCCGCCTCGAGGTGCGCATGGACTCGGAGCTCGTGGTGCGGCAGATGTCGGGCCGCTATCGCGTCAAGCACCCGGGTCTGGTGCCGCTGTTTCGCCGCGCGCAGGGGTTGGTGGCTCGACTCGAGAGCTGGACCATCCGCCACGTGCCGCGCGAGGAGAACAAGCGTGCCGACCGGCTCGCCAACCGAGCGCTCGACGAGGCGCTGGCGCGCGCGGGCCGGAGCGACATGGAGTCTGCGAGGTGATCGCGGACGGGCCTTCGGGTCGGTCCGAGGAAAGTCCGAACTCCGCAGGGCAAGGGTGCTGGGTAACGCCCAGGGGGAGCGATCCCACGGAAAGTGGAACAGAGAGCAGACCGCCGATCTGGCGCTCTCGAGCGCTGGAGGCAAGGGTGAAACGGTGCGGTAAGAGCGCACCAGCGTCCCGGGTGACCGGGGCGGCTCGCCAAACCCCACCCGGAGCAAGACCGAATAGGGGAGGAGACGTGGCCCGCGTCGTTTGACTCCCGGGTCGGTCGCACGAGGCCCGCGGCAACGCGGGTCCCAGAGAAATGATCGCCACGGCGGCGAAAGCCGCCGACAGAATTCGGCTTACCGCAGACTCCATCTCATTCCGGTTATTCTTAGCGCATGGAACGCCCCGCGCGAAAAACTGAAGGCGCCCCGGCCGCCCCGGCCGAAAGCGGGTCCGCCGAGCGGCTCAAGGCGGTCCCGCCGCGCGAGCCGGTCGACCTCGACGCCCTCAAAGCATCGTTCCTCGCCACGCTGGCGGAGCGATGTCCGCGCCTCGATCCCGAGAAGGTGGGTCGCGCCTACGACGTGGCCCGCGCCGCCCACGGCGTGCAGCTTCGCTCCTCGGGCGAGCCCTATCTCACGCACACGGTCCAGACCTGCCTGAACCTCGCCGACCTGCTCGAGAACCGCCTCGACACCGCGGTGGCGTGCGCCGCCCTCCTCCACGACACGGTCGAGGACACCTCGGTGACCTTGCCCGCCATTCAGTCGCAGTTCGGGGAGGAAGTCGCCTGGCTGGTGGACGGCGTCACCAAGATCTCGGGGTTCCATTTCGACTCGGCAAAGACGGAGCAGGCCGAGAACTTCCGCAAGATGCTCCTCTCCATGGCGCGCGATCTGCGGGTCATGTTCATCAAGCTCGCGGATCGCCTGCACAACATGCGCACGATCGAGTACCTGCCGCACGACCGCGCGGTGCGCATGGCGCGCGAGACGCGCGATATCTACGCGCCGCTCGCGCACCGTCTCGGCATCGCGCGCATGAAACGTGAGCTCGAGGACCTGTCGCTCAAGGTGCTCGACCCGGCCGGCTACCGCGATCTGGTCGAGCGCGTGGCCGCCAACCGCGAGCAGCGCGAGGCCTTCCTGGTCGGGCTCATCCACGCGCTCAAGCAGCGCCTCGACCAGGAGGGGATCCAGGCCGACATCCAGGCGCGCCCCAAGCACTTCTTCTCCATCTATCAAAAGATGAAGGCGACGGGCCGCGGCTTCGAGCAGATCTTCGACCTCTACGGCCTGCGCGTGCTCACCGCCGACAAGACCGCGTGCTACCAGGTGCTGGGCGTGGTGCACGACCTGTGGAATCCGGTGCAGGAGCGCTTCAAGGACTACATCGCTCTGCCCAAGTCGAACCTCTACCAATCGCTGCACACGACCGTGGTGGTGCCGGGCGGCGAGCTGGTCGAGATCCAGATCCGCACCAAGGAGATGCATCGCACGGCCGAGTCGGGCGTGGCCGCGCACTACGTCTACAAGGAGGGCGGACGGGTCGACGAGGAGCTGGATCGCGCGCTCGGCCACTTCGTGAGTCAGACCGCCGACTGGCAGGGCCAGGCCAGCGACGAGGAGTACCTCGAGTTCCTGCGCACCGCGCTCTATCAGGAAGAGGTCTTCGTCTACACGCCGCGCCGCGAGCTCAAGCGCCTGCCGCGCGGCGCCACGCCGCTCGACTTCGCGTTCCACGTCCACTCCGAGGTCGGCTACCACTGCGTGGGCGCGCGCGTGAACGGCCAGCTCGTGCCGCTGCGCCACGAGCTG
>DATFWU010000163.1:0-13924 GCA_035259005.1 Candidatus Eiseniibacteriota bacterium | reverse complement strand
CCGAGCCGCCGCTTCCGGCCGTGATCGCGAACTCGATGGCTTGGACGTGATGGATCTCGCCACCGCCCTCAGGCCCCCACGCGAAAGTGATGTGGCGCTTGCGCAGCGTCACCGAGTCCCACGCCACCGGAAACACGAAGTCGCGGTGGTTGTTCCACCACACGTTCTCGCCGGTCGAGTCGATGAGCTTGAACTCGAGATTCTCGCTCGGCGACTCGCCGCGGACGCGGAAGCGGAAGCGGTAATTCGGCGGCAGGTTGAAATCGAACTTCTTGTGGATCACGGCGTAGCCGCCGCCCTTCACGAAGCGGAAGTCGAGGCGCAGCGAGCCGCCGTCGAAGCTGTCCGTCGTTCCGAGCTTGAGCTCAACGCCGTCGGCGGGCCGCGCTTCCCAGCCATCCACCGATTCAAAGGCGTCGAGCACGGTGGGATCGGCTTGGGCGGGAGCGGCGAGTGCCACGAGGGCGAGGGCGAGCAGGATTCTCAACCCTTGACGCTCCCCATCATGACGCCGCGCACGTAATAACGCTGGAGGAAGAGGAAGACGAGGATCACGGGCAGCACGGTCACCACCGAGCCCGCCATCATGAGCTCCGTGTCCTGCACGTGCTCGCCCGAAAGCGAGGCCAAGGCGACCGGCAGGGTGAACTTGGAGTCATCGGAAAGGACGATCAACGGCCACAGGAAGTCGTTCCATGCGCTCAGGAAATTGAACGCCGCGAAGGTGACCAGAATGGGCATGAGCACCGGCATCACGATGGTGCGGAAGATGTGCCACTCTCCCGCCCCATCGACGCGCGCGGCGTCCAAGAGCTCGTCGGGGATGCCGAGCGCGTACTGGCGCACGAGGAAGATGCCGAACACGCTGGCCAGAAACGGAATCACCGCCGCGGTCAGCGTGTTCACGAGCCCCATGGTCTTGAGCATGAGGAAGAGCGGCAGCATGCCGACTTGCGCCGGGATGACAAGAGCCCCGAGCAGAAACCCGAAGATGCGCTCGCGGCCGCCAAAGCGCAGCTTGGCGAAGGCGTAACCGGCCATCGCATTGATGAGCAGCGAGAGCAGCGTGGCCGACACGGTGACGATCAGGCTGTTGCGAAAGTGAGTGGCCACGTCGAGCCGCGTGAACAAAGTGGCGTAGTGCTCCCAGGTGGGCGCGGCCGGCAGGAAGCGCGGCGGAAACGTATTGGCCTCGCCGGTGGCCATGAACGAGGCCGAGACCATCCACAGCAGGGGACCGAGCGCGAAGAGGGCGCCCGCGATCAAGGCGGCATGCAGCGCCAGCGAGGGCACGAGCTTCTTCATCGCGTGCGCTCCCGCGACAGCCGAAGCTGGATCAAGGTTCCCGTGAGCATGATCAGGAACAGCAGGAACGCGATGGCCGCCGCCATGCCCATGCGCCACCAGCGGAACCCCTGCTCGTACAGGAACAACACCAACGTCATCGTCGATTGCAGCGGCCCACCCTGCGTCATCACGTAGGGCTCGGCGAAGAGCTGGAATTGATTGAGCAACGTCGTGATCGACACGAACAGCATGGTCGGCCCGAGCCCGGGGAGGGTCACGTGGACGAAGCGCCCCCACCAGCCCGCGCCATCGAGATGGGCCGCCTCGTACAGCTCTTCGGGGATGCTCTGCAGCCCCGCCAAGTAGATCAGCATGTTGTAGCCGAAGTTCTTCCACACGGCGAGCACGATGATCGCCGGCATCGCCCAATGCGGATCGCCAAGCCAGTCGATGGGTGGAATGCCCAACTTGCCGAGCGCGAAGTTCAGCCACCCATAGTGCGGGTGATAGAGATAGCGCCACACGATCGACACCGCGACGATGGTCGTCACCACGGGCAGGAAGTAGGCGGTGCGAAAGAAGCCGCGTGCTCGCGCCAGCTTGGCGTTCAGCAGCAGAGCCGCCGCCAGCGACACGATCATCATCAACGGACCGCTCGCGAACACGAAGTACAGCGTGTTGCCGAGCGCCTTCCAGAACACGGGATTGCGCAGGATCTCGACGTAGTTGCCGGCGCCCACGAAGCGAGCGATGGAAGGATCGCCGATGGCGTAGATATCGAAGTCGGTAAGGCTGAGCACGAGCCCGACCACCACCGGGACGAAGAAGAAGACTCCGATCAGGGTCAGGGCCGGCAGCACGAACCACCGCCCGGCCTGCGCCTGCCGCCGCTCGATCGAGCCCTTCATCGCTGGGCCATTCGCGCTTCGGCCGGCCGCTCGACCAAGAGCTTCCCGTGCTCGAGCAGCCAGCGCCGCTTCTCGAGCATGGCGTTCACGTCGCGGTCGAGGCGCGCGAGCGCCGAGTCGGCCGGCACCTTGCCGCGGATGGGACCCTCGGCCTGGTCCTGCAGCCGGTTCGCGATCTCCTCCCATTCGGGAAGCTTGGGTGTCGACACCACGCGCTCGAGCTGGGTCTTGAAGGCGGCGAGCGCCGGTTCCTTGGTGATCGCCGTATCCGCCCACACGGAAGGCCGCGCCGGCAGGTCGCCGGTCAGGTGCGTGAAGCGCGCCTGCACCTCGGGCCGGCACAAGTACTCGATGAAGCGCCACGCCGCCTGCTTGTGCTCGCCGGCCCGCGACAACACCAGGCTCGAGCCGCCGGCGAGCGAGATGCCCGATGCCGCGCCCCGAGGCCCCGGCAAGGGCGACGTGGTCCACGCGCTCTGGTGCTCGGGCGCCAGGCGATTGCGAAACTCGCCGACGTTCCACGGCCCGGTGATGTACATGGCGAACGTGCCGCGCTCGAACTCCTGGTAGACGTTCGCGATCTCGTTATTGGTCACGGGCGGCGCCAGGCCATCGCGAAACAGTCCCAGGAAGAACGCGAAGGCCTGCTCGAACGCCGGATCCTCGAAGTCGGCGCGCGTGTCGTGATCGGCGAGCAGCGTGGCCCCGTTCTGGAGCCCGAAGATGACCGGCTGCGTCCACTCGTTGGCCGGCAGGAGAATCGCGTAGCGATCCTTCCCCACCACGCGCTTCACGGCTTCCATGGCGCGGCGCCACTCGACCCAGCTCTGCGGAATCGAGTCGTAACCCGCGCGCGCCAAGAGATCGCGGCGATAGAAGAGCACGCGCGTGTCCACGTACCAGGGCACGCCGTACACGACGCCGCCCATCACGTTCGTGTCCCAGACGCCGGGGAATTGATCGTGCGTGTCGATGGCGCGCGAGGCGGCGAGCCAGGGCGTCAACGGATCGATGGCGTGCAACGCGGTGAACTCGGCAACCCACGTGTTGCCGAGCTGGAAACAATCGGGCAAGGAGCGGCCGACATGGGCGGTGAGCAACTTGGCGTGCGCCGCCGTCCAGGGAATTCCCTGCACGATCACGTGCACGTCGGGGTTCTCGCGCTCGAAGTCGCGCGCCAGGTCGCTCACCACCTCGCCCTCGCGGCCCATGCCCCAGAAGCGGATCGTGGTGCGCGTGTCGTGCGCGGCGCCGCCGCAGCCGAAAAGGGCCAGCAAGGCCAGGACGGCGAGGCCGGTCCGCCTCACTCGTGGATCTCCGTCTTGTCGAGCCAGCCGCCGGTGAAGCCGGCGGCGCGCAGTCCCCGGATGACGTGCGGATTGCGGCGCATGTAGCTCCACACGAGACCGGTGCGGAAATTCTCGGCCATGGCCAGGATCGGCCCCTCGTCGATGCCGAGATAGTCGATGTCGAACCAACCCTTGCCGGGCACGATGCGCCCGGCTGAGATGTTCGCCGGCACGTTCAAAGTCGGATTGAAAGCGTCCACGAAGCCGTACTTCTCGAAAAGATCGTCGCCGTACGTGTTGCGCATGGCCATCAGGCTCGGAATGCAGATCTCGGGCGCGAACGGGATCGAGCCGGCCGCCGCCGTGGGCGCCACCGTGCCGTCGTCGCCCACGCGCACGAACGACGCGCCGCGCGCTTCGTAGGTGTGGAACTCGCGCTCCTTGCCCTCGATCGTCAGCTTGCCGTCCATCGGCCCGTCACACGCCGTGAGGCCCCACAGGTCAGCGCCATAGCCTCGATAGCCACTCGGATTGTCCTTGGCGTAGGCATATTGCGCGAGCGTGGCACGCCGCGAATTCTCGAACCAGTCGATGCCGTGCGCCTGCGTCAAGCTGTCCTGGAGCCCGGCCAGGTCGTACCAGACTTGCGTGTATTGGTGGCCGAACAAGGGCGCGAAGCCGATATGCTCCTGGTCATAGTACTTGCCCCACTTGCAGGTCTCGAGCCATGACAGATACGTGTCCCGCTTCACCGGATGGGTCGGGGATCCCAGCGCCAGCAAGACCACGATCTGGCTTTCGTTCATGCCACGCCAGTCCCACTCGAGAAAACCGTGCTCCGGCGTCCAGCCGTGACTGATCAAGGGGGCGCGGGTCTGCGCCCAGTTCCAATCGACGCGCGCGTACAGCGATTCGGCCATCGCGCGAATCTCGATCTCGTCTGGCTCTTGGCGGTTGAAATAGCTCTGGCAGAAGAGAACCCCCGCCATGAGCAGGGCCGTGTCGATGGTCGAGAGCTCGATGTCCTTGAAGCGCGTTCCGGTCTTCATATCGAGGAAGTGATAGTAAAAGCCGTGATAGCCCGTGACGCCGGTGGCGTCCGGCCCCTGCTTCGACTCCAAGAAGAACCGCAGCGTGTTCTTCACGCGACGAACCGCCTGGAAGCGCTGGATCGAGTGTCGCTCGACGCCGATGGGATAGGCGGTGAGGGCGAAGCCGACGGCGGCGATGCTGCAGAAGGAGGGCGTGGGGGCGCGGTCCGGCGTGAGCCCGGTCACCGGGTCCGTCGTCTTCCAGAAGTAGCGGAAGGTGCGCTCTTCGAGCGTGTCGAGGAACGCGGATTGCTTAGGAGTCTCCGCATAGATGGGCGGCGTCAGCTTGGCGGCGCCCGCGGAGTCCGGATGGCGGCACGCGGCGAGCGAGAGCAGACACACGCCCAGGGCCAGCGCCGCGCCGCGGGCGAGGAGCGGAATCGTCGCCAGATAACCTCCGTCAACCGAGTACGATTTCGACTTGGTGCTCGAGCGCGTCGTCGTCGACCGGCACGACCACGGCGCCGTCCACGGTGGGCCACGGCTCGCCGTCGAGCCGGGCTTCGCGCACGACGCCGCTCGCGCTGGCGGGTTGGATCACGTGCACGTGGAGCGCGGTGTCCCTTCCCAGAGGCCGGTACGAGATGCGGTACTCCGGCCAATCCCCCGGAATACAGGGACGGATCTCGACCGCCCTCCCCTGCCGAACGCGAAAGCCCAGGATGGACTCGAGCCCGACGCGCAACGTCCAGCCGGCCGAGCCGGTATACCACGTCCAACCGCCGCGGCCCACATGGGGCGGCTCGCCGTAGACGTCGGCCGCGATGACATAGGGCTCGACGCGATAGCGCTCCACCTCGGCCGGCGTCGCCCCGTGCGAGAGCGGCGCCACCATCTCGAGGAGCCTGGCGGCGCGCTCGCGCCGTCCCAGCTCGGCGAACGCGCGCACCACCCAGAGAGCCGCGTGCGTGTACTGGCCGCCGTTCTCGCGCACGCCGGCGGCGTATCCCTGGATGTAGCCCGGATCGTGGCTCGAATGGCGGAATGGCGGCGTAAGAAGGCGGATGATCCCGTCTTTCTCGGAGACCAGCCGCTCTTCGCACGCGGCCATCGCTTGCGCGGCGCGCTCCGGCGAGGCCGCACCCGAGAGCACGGCCCACGCCTGGACCAAGGCGTCGATCTGACACTCGTCGCTCGTGATCGAGCCCAGCGGAGTCCCATCGTCATAGTAGGCGCGCCGGTACCAGGCGCCGTCCCAGCCATCGCGCTCGATGGCCTGGCGCAGCGAAGCGCGGTAGGCGCGGTAGCGCTCGACGCGCGCGCCATCGCCGCGCGCCTCGCACAGGGGCAGGAAGTCGCCGAGCACGGCATGGAGGAAAAAGCCCATCCACACGCTCTCGCCTTTGCCCTCGCGGCCGACACGGTTCATGCCGTCGTTCCAGTCGCCGGAGCCGAAGAGCGGAAGTCCGTGCGCGCCCTTGGTCATGGCGTGGTCGAGGGCGCGCACGCAGTGGTCGTACACGTCACCTGTCGTGCCGCTGTCGCGCGGCTCGAGAAACGCTTCGTCTTCACCGGTCTGAAGCGGACGCGCGGTGAGGTAGCGGGCGCGCTCGGAGAGGAGGATCTCGTCGCCGGTGACGTCGAGGTAATACGCCACGGCCCAAGGCAGCCACACGAGGTCGTCGGCGAAGCGCGTGCGCAGGCCGCGGCTGTCCGGCGGATGCCACCAGTGCAGCACGTCTCCTTCGACGAACTGATGCGCGGCATGGAGCAGGATCTGGTCGCGCAGAAGGCGCGCGTCCCAGGCGGCGAGCCCGGCCGCGTCCTGGAGCTGGTCGCGGAAGCCGAAGGCACCACCCGACTGATAGAACGCGGTGCGCCCGAGCAAGCGGCACGAGAGCGTCTGATAGGCGAGCCAGCCGTTGAGCGCGCGATCGAGCGCGGGCGAGGGCGTGCTCACCTCGATCACCTCGTGGGTGGCGCGCCACTCCTCGCGCACGCGCTCCCAGCGAGTTTCCACGTCTTCGAGCGTGCGCAGCGAGGCGAGGGCGCGGCGGCACTCGGCGGGACTCGACGCCTCGCCGAAGACCGCGACCGCGGTCGCCTTCTCGCCGGGCCGAAGCTTGAGCGTCACGCGCTGGGCGAAGCACGGATCCATACCGCCGCCATAGGCTGCGGACAGCGGTCCCGGACGTCGCAATGCCGCCGGCGCCGCCATGGTGCCGCCCTCACCCAAGAACTCCTCGCGGTCGCAGGTATAAGACTCGCTTGCCAGGCGTGCGTTGCCCAGCGCGCGCAGCGCGGCGAACGCCACGCCGCCGGCAAACGGCGCCGCCGCGCCCAGATTGGTGGCGAGGAGAGCGCCGGTCTCGGCGTCCCGCTCGGTGAGGAGGGAGGCGGACGAAAGCTCCGGCAAGGTGCCGAGCACGAGCCGCCGATAGGCGAACACGCTCAGCGTGCGCTCGGCGCCACCCCGATTCACGAGCGAGACCATCGCGACCTGGGCCGGCGCCTCGGGCTCGAGGAAGAGGCGCAGCTCGTGCTCGACGTCGTGCGCCGCGTATTCGTAGCGCGTGGTGCCGATGCCGTGGCGCGTCTCGTAGCGGCCGGGGCCAGGCGCCGGTCCGGGCGTCGCCGACCAGAAAGCACCGCTCTCCTCGTCGCGCACGTAGAAGGCTTCGCCGTGCGGATCGAGCACCGGATCGTTCGACCAGGGCGTGAGCCGATGCTCACGGCTGTTCTGGCTCCAGGTGCTCAAGCTTCCCGTCTCGCTCGCGAGGAAGCCAAAGCCTTCCTGGGCGATGACGTTGATCCAAGGCTGGGGCGGAAGCTTCAGGCAGCCGTCGGGCGTGCGCTCGAAGCGAACGACATATTCGCCTTCGGCCGAAAACCCGCCGTACCCGTTGAAGTCCTGCAAGACTTCGGCCGAAGGCGTCATGGACTCTGGCGCCGAAGCCTTCGGCGCACGAGCTTCCTGCCACTCCGGCTCGTCTCGTCGTCCCCATGGCTCGGCCGCTTCATCGCTGGCGACCCACGCCGCGTGACTTTCGAGCGCCGCGAGGTCCTCCGCGGCCGCCGTGCCCGCCCAGCAACCCTCCGCGTGGCGCGCGCTCTCGATCCACGGCGCGCGATCGCCGCTCTCGTGGACGAGCACGAGCTTCGAGGGAAGCCCCTTGGCGAGCCAGTACGCGTGGACGCGGAGGATCTCGGCGGCGCGCGCCGCCGCCCGCGATCCGCGCGCGTGGAAAACCACGAATTCCTCGCCCGCCCGCACGCCGTAGCGTGTCAGCAGGCGCGCGTCCGCCTGTGGCGCACGGCGTGGCCGCGCCCCCATCCCGTAGCGCATCGCCGCCCACCGAGCCTGCGCGTCCGCGGCTTCTTTCTCGCTCAGACCCAGCCGGTCCAGGAGGCCGAGCTCGCCGCCATGGGCGGCGACGAAGTGCGCCTCGACGGCCGCTCCCGACGCGGCGCCCAAGACTTCCGTCGCTTCCTGCCAGCTCGCCCCGGCGGCGAGCCCCAGGGTGAACATCTCGCTCTCGCCCGGTCCCAGGTCGAAGCGCCGCCTGAAGCAGAACACCGGATCGAGCACGTTGCCGGTCGTCCCGGGAAGCGTCACGCCGCGCGCGAGCAGCTCCGGCGCAGGAGAAAAACGCCCGCGGCCCCACAGCAGGGCGCGGTCGGTCTCGAACTCGAGCGGGCCGGGGCCGGTCAGGGATCCGGCGAGCCAGGCATGGTGTGCGCCGCGGTCCCGCGGGCGGCGACCGGCCACGAGCGCGCGATGGGCGCTATCGAAGGCGGTCTCGACGAACAGCTTGGAGAAGGCGGGATGCGAGGCGTCGGCCTCGGCGCGCTGGAGAACCACCTCGAGAGTCGCCGCCAGCTCGAGCGCCCGCGGGGTCTCGGCGCGATTGCGCACGCGCACGCGGCGCAGCTCGAGCGGCCGGTCGACGGCGACGCAGACTTCGATGCGCGTCTCGAGCTCGTCCACCACGCGCTCGATGGCGAACACGCCGGGACGAGACGAGACCTGCTCGCGCTCGGCTTCGCCGCCGGCCGGAAAGCGCGTCACCGATCGCAGCACTCCCTGGTCGCGATCGCGAAGCCAGAACAAGACGCCGTCCGTGTCGGCGGTGCGGTCGGGGCGCCAGCGCGTGAGCGCTTCGCCGCGCCAGAACGAGCCGCCGGTCCCGGCCGCGCTCAGAACGCAGAGATAGTCGTCGTTGGAGAGCAGCGCGGCGGGAAGAAAGGCGATTCCCCTTCCGGCGTGGCGCGCGACCTGAGTGGAGGATCCCATGATCGGCTCAGCGATCCAGCACCACGTACTTCTGCGAGACCGAGCCGGCCGCGGTCTCGAGGCGCGCGAGATAGACGCCTTGCGCGAGACCGCTGGCGTCGAGCGCGATCGACTGCTCGCCCGCCGGCCGCTCGTCGTCCAAGAGCAACCGTTCCCGCCGTCCGCGCGCGTCGTATAACAAGAGCCGCACGCGCCCCGCCACCGGCATGCGAAAGCGGATCGTGCCGCGTCCCTGGATGGGACTGGGCTGGCTCGCCAGCAGAGCCAAGCCCAAGACCGGTTTCGGCGGATCGGCCGCCGTGACAGCGCCCGAGGGCAGGAACCCGGCGCGCGAGAGCCCATTCTGGATCGCCGGAATCTGCATGAAGCGATTCCAGATGTTGTTCCCGGTGAAGTTCTCGATCATGAGCACGATCGGCCCCTGATCGATGCCGAGGAAGTCGGTGTCATACCAGGGACTCGGCAGGTGGCCGGGATTGAACGCGTCTTTGAATCCGTAGGTGCCCCAGAGCAGCGGATAGTTCTCGTACATGTTGCGCAGGGTCGGCAGGCAGATCTCGGGCGCGAACGGCAGTGAGCCCGCGACCGCCGTGGGCGAGAGCGTTCCGTTGTCGTTCTGCGTGGGTGGCGCGCCGCGCGCCTGATACCCCACATCCGGATCGTCCCCGGCCGTGATCCCCCACAAGCTGTCGCTGTACCCCGCAAAGCCGCCAGGATTCGCGACGCAGTACGCTTGCTGGGCGAGCGTCGCCCGCCGCGTGTTCTCGGCGTACGTGATCCCGTGGTTTCGCATGTAGAGATCCTGGATGTTCCGGAAGTCGATCCAGCAATGCGAATACTGATGCCCGAAGAGCGGCGGGAAGATGATGTACTGATAGCCGTACTGCAGCCCGAAGTTGTAGGTCGTGGTCCACGTCGTCCACAACGTGGTGGGCACCACGTAGGTCGGCGAGCCGAGGGCCAAGATCTCCATGATCATGGCCTCGTTGTATCCTTGCCACTGCCCGAAGCCGCCGAAGCCCGTGCCCGGCTTCCAGCCCATGTAGATGCGGGCCGTGCCGTTGCGGAAGAACGTCCAGTCCATGCGGTTGTAGAGCGAGTCCGCCATGGTGCGGATCGCCGCTTCCGTGGTGTCCGTCGGATCGGCGAAGTAGGCGCCCGCGTCGAGCACGCCCGCCATGAGGAGGGCGCTGTCGATCGTGGACAGCTCGGGATCCCAGCCCGGCATGCGGAAGCCCGTGCTCATGTCGAGGAAGTGATAGAAGAATCCGCGGTAGCCGATGGTGCCCGAGGCCGCCGTGCCCTGCGGCCAGGTGTAGAACGTGTGCAGCGTGTTGTAGACACGCTGGCGCGCGTCCTCGCGCGTCACCCAGCCGTGGTCCACGCCCACGCAGATGGACGAGAGGCCGAAGCCCACGGCGGCGATGCTGCAGGGCGAGCCCGCCGTGCTGCGATCCTTGATCAGGCCGAGCGTGGGATTGGCTTCGTTCCAGAAATAGTTGAAGGCCGAGTGCTGGATGGTGTCGAGGAGATCGCCGTCCGAGAGCTGAGCGCGCGCCGGCGCGGCCAGCAACAGCGTCCCGCCCAGTGTCAGGAGAATCTTCCGCATGGGTGCCTTTCCGTCCCGGCCCGGAGGCCGCGGTTGCCTTGCCCTAGAAGTGTAGCGCCAGCGTGACGCGATGCGTGTCATTCAATCGGCCCTGGTTGGCCCAGGCGTAATCGATCGCGTAAGCCCTGCCATGGCCGTCGAGCTTGCCCTTGAGCCCGGCCCCGAGCGTGAGTCCCACCTCGGAGTCTTGCTGGAACAGGTTCTGGTACCCGGCCCGCACCGAGAAGACCTTCTTGTACGCGTACTCACCTCCCAGGCTCACGCTCTCCGTGTTGTCCGCGGGATGGAACGCGTCGAGCGCCATGAGAATCCGTCCGTCCGACCCGAGCCGGCGCGGCAGGCTCACGCCCACGCGGAACAAGACGGGCAGCGGAAACGCGTCGGTGAGCTGCGAGGCGGGCAGTGTGCTGTTGTCGCCGTTCACGTTCGGGTCCTGGTCGAACGTGACGTCGAGATCGCGTCCCGTGAAGCGGGCGTCGGTGCCGAAATTCGAGATGCTCGCGCCGAGGTGCAACCCTTCGTCCGCAAGCCGGTAGACCGTGCCCATGTTGAGGACCACGGTGCTCGCCGAAGTGTGCCAGATCGTTTCCTGCACGAAGCGCGCCTCGATGCCCGCGGAGAATCGATCCGTCACGCGCAGACCGTAGCCCCCGCCCACCGCGATGTCGGTGACGTGGAACTGCTCGCCCGTTCCCAGCGGGTGCTCGACCGTGCGCACTTCCATGTCACCCGAAGAAAGAGCGGTCAAGCTGAAGAAACCGTTTCCGATCTTGCCGAGCGGGATGCCCACCGAGGCGTAGTTGTAGTTGATCCCAGCCAGCCACTCGCTGTGCGAGAAGGATGCGCCCCACTGCGAGACTTCTGCGATCGCCGCCGGGTTGTAGTACACGCCCTGCAGGTCGTCGAGAAGAGTGACGCCGGCATTGCCCATGCCCGTCGCCCGGGCGCTGGGCTCGATCAAGAGGAAGTCGCCGAACGCGGTCCCCGTCTTGGTCTGCGCCTGCGCGTTGCCGGCGCCGGAGAGCGCGACCAGGAGCCCGAGAAAGAGGATAGGCCCGACTTTCATTTGATCACCGCCATCTTGCCGGTGAAGGTGCGCTGCCCCGGCGCCTCCACCTGATAGATGTAGAGGCCCGCGGCCAGATCGAGATTGTCCTTGGTGCGCAGATTCCAGGCCACGAAGCCGTCGGTCCCGCCATCCTGGTGCAGCGTCTGCACCAGCTCCCCGCGCACGGTGTACACACGCACCGTCGCGTTCTGGGGCACGTTTCGGAACTCGACTCTTCGCTCGCCGCGGCCCGAGATGGCGAAGCGCGCGGGCTCGAAGCTCGCCGCGCCCACATAGGGATTGGGCACGACGTAGGGATCGGTCGTGTACTGCTGGGTGGCCAGGGCCGGGTCGACGGTTGCGGCTCCGGTCGTGAACGTGAACACGTCCGTGTCGTTGAGCGGCCGAATGAGATGGAGCTGATAGACGTCGCCCCCGGCCGGCTTCTTGGTCGGCAACGACGTGAGCTGCAGGCGCCATGTGGTTTGCGAGTCGGCGCGCACCGGGGCCGGGCACAGAATGTCGATCTGGTCGTTGAGCGTGCTCAGCGTGCCGTCCTTGTCCGTGTCGCGGAAGCGGAACTTCATTCGCACGTCGCCGGTATCGGTATGCGCGGTCACGAAGAACTTGGCCGCCGCCGCCGCGACCGGTGGAATGAAAACGCCAGAGTCCACGTAGGTGTCGCTGAACGTGATCGTCATGTCATTGGGATAGCCGGCACGGCGATAGTTGGGATCGAGAATTTGGAGATACGAGACCCGAACGGCAGCGTCCGTGGTGCTTCCTTGGTCCCAGCCGCTTCGCGTCGTGTCCGGCTCGGTCTGAAGCGGCATGCTCACCAAAGGCAAGAGCCCGGAGCCCACGGGACCGATTCCCTCGGCCGAGATGTCCGACCCTCGTTTGAACAGCAGCTCGTTCGTCGTGCTGTCTTTCAAGCTATACGTCGAGGCGCGCACGCTGTCGGGCGAGGGCGTAGCGAAGTGCATGGCGAAGAGGTGCTTGTCGGGCACGATGTCCGAGTTCACCACTTTCACGCCCACGTGGCCGGTGCCCGTGCCGGCCACGTGCACGCCCGTATCCGCATGCGCCGCCACGAAACCCGGCACGCGCGGGTTGGCGCGCACCGCCACCACGTTCTTGGGCAGGATGAGCCCGCCGCGCGTCGTGCGCTGCACGGCGATCGCGTTCTCCGAGGGATAGAAACCGGCCGAGTCGCCGCCCGGCTCGTAGCCGAAGTCGTAAGCGGTCACGGCGTAGTAGTACTGCTGGCCGTTCTTGGCCGTGGTGTCGGTGAAGGTATGCGTGATGCCCGTTTCCGAGCCCAGCCAGTAGGCGACGCCATTGATCGTGCGCTTGGAGAAACCCTTCTTGCCGTCGATCAGATCGAATTGCGCCAAGGGCTTGCCGTTGCCCGGCTGCGGCCCGGTTCCCTGACCGTTCGAGATGACCTGCGGATCGGTGAACTCCGGATCCGTGGAGCGATAGACGCGATAGCCTTCGAAATCGAAAATGCCGGTCACCGGATCCACGCCGCGCTCGGAATCGTCCGTCCACGACAGGCGTACTTTCCCGTCCCCTGGCTCCGCCGTCACGGTGGGTGCCGGTGGCGGCACGGCGAACTGGTAGTTGGCGTTGTAGATCTGCTGCACGGTCTTCACGTTCTCGCGCAGCTCGTCGAGGTCGCCGCCGAAGGCCAGCGCCAGGCTGAAGCGCTCGTGCTTTCCCGCCTTCAGCTGGAAAGGACCGGAAGCGAACAGGAATCCGATGTTGTAGTTGAGAGCGACCGGAGGATCGAACCGGTTGCCCACGACCGGATCCGTGAACTGCCGGTAGAGCAGCTGGGGCCAGTCCTTGCCGTCGCCGTTATAGAACAGCACGCCGTCGGTCGGGCCGCCGTCGGGCGAATAGATTCGGTTCATCTTGAAGCCGGTGAGGCCGATCTGGTCCGACTCGTTGAGGTCGGTCCGATCGAAGTCGGGCTCACCCTCGGTGGGGATGCCGTCGCCCTCGCCCGTGTCGTGCGTGCCGGCCACGCCGTCGGCGCCGACGTCATCGAGATCGGGGTTCCAATCCATGTCCTCATCGCCCGTCCACCAGCGGCCGAACTTGTAGGCGGGGCGCTGCTCGAGGGGACCGTAGAATGCCTGGAACTTGGCCATGTCGTAGTGCGCGTTCACGTAGGCGCGGATGTTGACCTGGCCCACGATGAGCTGCCCCGGGCCGCTGTCGCGGGACTCGTCGGTGATGCCATCCCCGTCGTCGTCGACGCCGTTGAATGGATTGCCCGGCGTTTCGAGATACGCGTAGCCCAAATAGCCGGTCTTGTCGCAGTTGCTGATCAGGTCGTGGCCGTGACCGTAGTTGTCCCATGTGTACACGAGGTTCAAGCCGCTCGAGCGGTCGAACGAAGCGTTATCGTCGTCCGACTCGGCGCGGACTGGATCGCAGCTCGGCAGCG
>DATFWU010000162.1:0-4612 GCA_035259005.1 Candidatus Eiseniibacteriota bacterium | reverse complement strand
TCACCTCGCGCGGCGAGTACTCGAAGACCTCGGCCCCGGAAAGAGCCGCCGCGCCCACCACCACGCCGCGCGCCTGGCCCAGGACCAATGCCGTGCGGATGTTCTGCGCGTAGATCGCCTGCTCGACCGCCACGCCGTCGGGCTCATGACGCCGCACCAGGCGGCTCATTTCGAGGCTCAGCTGGGCGAGGCGTCTCGGCAGCGACCACTCCCCTGGCAAGGCGACGACTCCCAGCTCGCGGCACTCGACCACCCCGCGCCGCACGACGAGGACGGCATAACCCGCGAGCCTCGTCCCCGGATCGACGCCCAAGACACAAACGCCCCCGTGGTCGGGGGCGTTGCGAGTGACAGGCACTCGGGGACCGAGGGCTTCCCGGCCGCTATCCCGCGAGCCGGGTGAGGACGTCGTCCGCGATCTGGAAGTTGGCGTAGACCTTCTGGACGTCGTCATGCTCCTCCAGAGCGTCGATCAGCCTGAGGACGGCGGGAGCATCGCCCTCGGACACGGCGACCGTGTTCTGCGGCACTTTGGCCAGCTCGGCGCTCACCGTGGCGATGCCCGCCGACTCGAGCGCCTTGCGCACTTTATCGAATCCGGCGAGCGAAGTGACGATTTCGTAGCTTTCGGCGCCGTCCGTGTTGACGTCGTCGGCCCCGGCCTCCAAGGCCAGGTCCATGAGCTTCTCCTCGTCCACCGCGGTTTTCTCGACCACGATCAGGCCGCGGCTGTGGAACATCCACGACACCGCCCCCGCCTCGGCCATGTTGCCGCCGCCCTTGGAGAAGACGTGGCGGATCTCCCCTGCCGTGCGGTTGCGATTGTCGGTCGCCACCTCGAGCAGGATGGCGATGCCGCCCGGTCCGTAGCCCTCGTAGGTGATCTCCTCGTAGGAGACACCTTCCAGCTCGCCGGTGCCGCGCTTGATGGCACGGTCGATGTTCGTCCCCGGCATGTTCTCGGCCTTGGCCGCCTCGATCGCGGTGCGCAGGCGCGGATTGCCCGCCGGATCGCCGCCGCCATGACGAGCGGCGATCGTGATCTCCTTGATGAGCTTGGAGAACACCTTGCCGCGTGCCTGGTCCTTGGCGCCCTTCTTACGCTTGATGGTTGCCCATTTGGAATGGCCCGACATGCGAACTCTCCCTGGTCAAAGCCGATGGCGGCAAGCCCGCTGCTACGCCCGCGCCTCGGCTTCCTTCTCCGCGCGCGACGCGGCAATGACTTTCTCCGCCATCTCGCGCGGGACTTCCTCGTAATGAGAGAACTTCTGCTTGTGGCGCGCGCGCCCCTGCGAGATCGAGCGCAGGTGGGTCGAGTACTTGTACAGCTCGGCCTCCGGCATCATGGCCTTGACGATCTGGTAGTGGCCGTCCGTCTCCATGCCGAGAATCTTCCCTCGGCGCGACGAGACGTCGCCCATGACGTCGCCCATGAACTCCTCGGGCACGCGGATCTCGACCTCGGCGATGGGCTCGAGCAGCACCGGCTGCGCTTTCTCGGCCACCTCCTTGAAGCACTGGATGGCGGCGATCTTGAACGCCATTTCCGACGAGTCGACGTCGTGGTACTTGCCGAAGAAGAGCGCGGCCCGCACGTCGACCACCGGATAGCCGGCGATCACGCCCGAAGCCATGGCCTCGACGATCCCCTTCTCCACGGCCGGGATGTACTGGTTGGGCACCACGCCGCCCTTGATCTCGTCCTTGAACTCGAAGCCCGTGCTGCGGGGCAGGGGCTCGAGGCGCAGGTGCACCTCGCCGAACTGGCCGCGTCCACCGGTCTGCTTCTTGTGGCGGTACTCGCCCTGCGCCTTGGCGCGGATGGTCTCACGGTAGGCGACGCGCGGCTTCACCATCTCGACGTCGACGTGGAAGCGGCGCTTGATGCGCTCGAGGCTCACCTCGACGTGCAAATCCCCTTGGCCGCGCACCAGCGTCTGGTGCATGACGCCGTCGACCTCGGTCCGGAACGTCGGATCCTCCTCGTGCACGCGCGCCAGCGCCGTGCCCAGCTTGTCCTCGTCGCCCTTGGCCTTGGGACGGATGGCCTCGGCCATGACCGGCTCCGGGAACGGAATCTTCGGCAGGACGACCGGCCGCGTCTTGTCGGCCAGCGTGTCGCCCGTATGCGTGCTCTTGAGCTTCACCGCGGCCACGATGTCGCCGGCGTGCGCCACCTTGCAGTCGACGCGCTCCTTGCCGACCAAGAAGTACAGGTTGCCGAGCTTCTCGGTGTGGCCGCGCGTCGTGTTCATCACTTCCTTGCCCACGTCGGCGTGCCCGGAGAAGACCCGTAGCAGCGAGAAGTCGCCGACGTGCGCCTCGCTCATCGTCTTGAACACCTGCGCCGAGAGCGGCTCCTTGGAGTCGGCCTTGATCTCGACCGTCTTTTCGCTGCCAGGCAGGGTGGCGATCACGGGTGGATGCTCGTCGGGCGGCGGCACCAGGCCCACGAGGTCGTCCATCAGGTCGCGCACTCCGATCATGGCGGTAGCCGAGGCCGCGAAGGCGGGAATCAGCGAGCCGTTGGCCACGCCGCGCTCCAAGCCATGCACGATCTCCTCGTCGGTCAACGTCTCCCCGGCGAAGAACTTCTCCATGAGCGATTCCTCGCCCGAGGCCGCTTCTTCGATGAGCTGCTCGCGCGCCGCCTGGGCGCGTTCTTTGAGCTCGGCCGGAATCTCCTGCTCCGTCGTCTTCGCGTCCTGCCCGCGTCCCTTCGTCACGTACGCTTTCATGTGCAGGAGATCGACGACCCCCGTGAAGGTCTCGGCCGCGCCCATCGGGATTTGCACCGGCACGACGCGGATGCCGAGGCGGTCGCGCACCGAGGCCACGGCCTTCTCGAAATCGGCGTGCTCCTTGTCCATCTGGTTCACGCACAGGAGGACCGGCATCTTGCGGTCCTTGATGCGCTCCCAGGTGATCTCGGTGCCCACCTCGACACCCGTGGAGGCGCGCACCAGGAGCAGCACGGCGTCGACGGCGGCAAGGGCCGAGACCACTTCGCTCACGAAGTCGGCGTAGCCCGGAGTGTCGATGAGATTGACCTTGGCGCCCTTCCACTCGAATTGGGCGAGGCCCAAGGAGATGGTTAGCTTGCGACGAACCTCTTCCTCCGCGTGGTCGAGGACCGAGCTTCCGTCATCCACCCGGCCGAGTCGCTGCGTGGCGCCGGCGAGAAAAAGCATGGACTCGGCCAGCGAAGTCTTGCCGACGCCTCCGTGGGAGAGCAAAGCGAGGTTCCGAATCTGCGACGTGACGAATTCCTTCAATCGGCACCTCCGGAATTCCTATTCGGATGGGAGCTCGGGCGGCTAAGCCAAGGCAGCGACCTAAATTAGCACGCGGTTTTCGGTAGGGTCAAGGCAACGGGGCGGCGGCGGACGGCGGTTGTCCACGGGGTGGTTCGCGGTTTATAAGACACTCGCGTGATGATCGCCTTCGCGCCACCCGCCGACCTGCCGGTCGTTTCGTTTCTCGTCGCCCTGGCCGCCATCCTGGTGGGCGCGCGCCTGGGCGGCGAGATCGCCACGCGTCTTGGCCAGCCGGCCGTGCTCGGCGAGATCGTGGCCGGCCTCGTGCTCGGACCGCACGCGCTGGGCTGGGTGCCGGATCATCCCGTCATCCATCTGCTCGCCCAGGTCGGCGTGGTCCTTCTTCTCTTCGAGATCGGCCTCGCCGCCGACTTCGCCGCGCTTCTCCGTGTCGGGGTTGCGGCGATTCGCGTCGCCGTGGTCGGCGTCGTCTTACCCCTGGTGGGCGGGTTCCTCTTCGCCCAAGCGCTTCACCTGCGCGATCTGACTCCCGTCGTCCTCGGCGCCACGCTGACCGCGACTTCGGTCGGCATCACGGCGCGCGTGCTCGCCGATCTGGGAAAGCTCGACACAGCCGAGGCTCGCATCATCCTGGGCGCGGCCGTGGTCGACGACGTGCTCGGCGTCGTCATCCTGTCCCTCGTCCAGCGTCTGGCCGACACGGGTCGGCTGAGCTGGAGCCCGGTCTTCGTGACCCTGCTCTCGGCCGTGGGATTCCTCGCTGCGGCCCTGCTCCTGGGCCGGGTCGCCGCGCGAACCCTGGTCAAGCTCGTGGACCGAGCGCGCACGCGTGGTGCGCTCCTCACGGCGGCGGTCTCGCTCGCGTTGATCCTCGGAGTCCTCGCCGCGGGCACCGGCTCGGCGCCTTTGATCGGCGCCATGGCGGCCGGCGTGTTGCTGGCTTCGACACACCGCAGGGAAGAGATCGAGCGCGACATCCGGCCCTTGGTCGACTTCTTCGCGCCCATCTTCTTCGTCAGCGTGGGCGCGGCCGTGGACCTCGAGCTCTTGTCTCCGCTGCGCGCCGAGAACCTGCCCACGCTCTTCCTCGCCACCGGCCTCATCGTGGTGGCTCTTGGGGGCAAGATCGCCTCGGGGCTCGTTGCTGGCCCCGTGCGCAAGCTCGTGGTGGGCGTGGGCATGATCCCGCGTGGCGAGGTCGGACTTCTCTTCGCCGCCATCGGGCGCACGGCGGGCGCGCTCGATCCCGCGATGTACGGCGCCGTGGTCGCCGTCGTGCTCGCCACCACCCTGCTCGCGCCGCCCCTCCTACAGTGGTCCTTTGCACGGCC
>DATFWU010000161.1:0-21232 GCA_035259005.1 Candidatus Eiseniibacteriota bacterium | reverse complement strand
CGCGGACTGATGGCGAGTCTCGGCGAAAGCGCCCGGGAGGGCGGCGCCGCCTGGAACATGGCCAACCGCGCCTGGGTGCAAAGCGGCACGAATTTGTTGCCCGCGTTCGGCAGCACCGCACGTGACCACTTCGAGTACGACGTGGGCGAAGCCGATTTCGTTGACTCCGCCGAGTCTTCTCGGGCGGCCATCAATCAATGGGTCGAGCAGAAGACGGAGAGCCGCATCAAAGATCTATTCCCTGCAGGATCCATCAATAGGTGGACCCGACTTGCGCTTGTGAACGCCATCTACTTCAAGGGATTCTGGGAATCGCAGTTCGAAAAGAGGTTGACCATCCCGAGCTCGTTCCACCTCAGCACCAGCAGCACCGTCGATGTCCCTACCATGTCACAAGTACACGGGTTCAAGATGGGTCGGATCTTGGGGGCTCGAGTCCTGGAGCTTCCCTACCGCGGCGGGAATCTCTCCATGCTGATTATCCTTCCCGACGACGTCGATGGGCTTCCCGCCCTGGAGAAGCGCTTGTCCGCCGACAGTCTTGGCGCCTGGTCGTCTTCGTTACAGCAACGAGAAGTCGCAGTCAGCCTCCCGCGATTCCTCTCGAGCAAGCACTTCGATCTCACCCACACTTTGGCCGACATGGGGATGCCATCGGCGTTCGACGCCGCCAAGGCCGATTTTTCTCGGATCACGGGCAGACGCGATCTCTTCATCGGAATCGTGGTTCATGGCGCGTTCATCGACGTGAACGAAGAAGGCACGGAGGCTGCGGCGGCCACGGGGGTGCTCATGACGCGCGGGGGGCGCGTGCCCGAGCCGTTCACCACGGATCATCCTTTCTTCTATCTGATCCGCGATCGGGCAACGGGTTGCATCCTGTTCATGGGCCGGGTCGTGGATCCGCGTTCCTAGTAGCGTTCCCCATCCATGACTGCACGCCGCCGAACCAAGCCAACTCCGGTCGCCCTGTATCGCGAGCTTCGCCGCGCCATGCGCGGCGAGTGCGTCGTGCCGCGCGGCGGCCGCGTCTTGGTCGCGTGCTCGGGCGGACCGGACTCGCTCGCGCTCTTGATCGGCTTGTCGGAATTGGCTCGGCCGCTCGGCTTCCAGCTTGCGGTCGCGCATCTCGATCACGGTCTCCGTGGCGTGGCCGGGCGGGCCGACGCGGGCGCGGTGGCGCGGCGCGCGCGGGCGCTCGCGCTGCCGATCGTTCTCGGCGCCATCGACGCGAAGAAGGAGATGCGCCGGCGCAAGCTCTCCGGCGAGGCGGGCTTACGCACCCTGCGTCTCGAGTTTCTGCGCCGCGCCGCCAGGGAGTCGCGCGCCGACTTCATCGCGCTCGGCCACACGGCCGAAGACCAGGCCGAGACCCTTCTCTTCCGCCTGGCGCGCGGCACGGGCCTCTTGGGCCTGGCGGGCATGCGCCCGAAGCGCGGCCGCTGGCTCCGCCCCCTTCTCGGCGCGACGCGCACGGAGGTCAAAGAGTTTCTTCGGGCGCGCCGAGTCGCGGCGCGCACTGATCGCACCAATCGGGACCTCCGCTTGGCGCGCAATCGCATCCGCCACGAAACCCTCGTTTCCCTGCGTCATCTGAACCCTCAGGCGGGGGTCGCCATCGCCGCCTGTGCGGCTCGAATCGGCGACCTCGGCCATCTCCTCAAGCGCATGGGACGACGAGCGTTGCATCGCGCGCACGCCGGGCGTTCCGGGGACGGGCTGCTGCTTGTTCGGACTACCCTGCTTCGGTATCATCCGGTGGTTCGCGAAAGCGCCCTCCGCCAAGCTTGGAAGACCATCGCTCCCGGATCGGGCGGTCTCACCCGGAAGCATCTGGCGTCGGTCGAGACACTGCTTCAGGCGGGGATCGGAGGGTCCCGCGTTCATCTGCCCGCTGATCGGGTCGCCCGCTTGGATCGCGGGCTTCTTTTCTTGGGTGCCCACGCCGCCTCTGCGGCCTCACGCTAAGGAAGGTCCGTGAACGAGACGCGGGTAGAGGAAAAGCCCCGGCCCGCCCCCGGCGTCCGGGTGCTTCTCGATCAAGCCACGATTGCGGCGCGCGTGCGGGAGATGGGAGCCGAGCTTTCGCGGGAATATGCCGGCCGCCGCCCCCTCTTCATCGCGGTGCTCAAAGGGGCAGCCGTCTTTCTGGCGGATTTGATCCGCACGATGACCATCGACGTCGAGATCGATTTCATTTCCTTGACGTCTTATGGCATGGGAACCACCTCCAGCGGAAAGGTTCATCTGGTCCACGACCTTCGCGATAACATCGAAGGACGGGATGTGGTCCTGGTCGAGGGCGTGGTGGACACGGGGCACTCGGTGCGCTTCCTGCTCGAGCTTCTGTCCCAGCGCAAGCCGCGCAGCCTCAAGGTCTGCTCGCTGCTCGATAAGGTGCCCTGTCGCAAGGTTCCGGTGCCCGTGGATTACGCGGGCTTCCGCATCGGCGACGAATTCGTCATTGGATATGGAATGGACGCGGCCGAGACGTACCGGCAGCTGCCCTACGTAGGAGTCGTGGAGACCGAGTCCCGGTCGACCGGCTCCGTGGAGTGACGCAAGTGTCTCTTTGGAACTGGTTTCGCCAGCAGCGCTCGAACCGAGACGGCTCCCCGCCCCCCGAAGGAGGCGGGTCCGGCCGGCGCAACGCGCCGACACCCGACGACCGCCGACCCCGGGTTCCCGACCCGCGCTCGCCGCGACGTGGCCCCATGGTTCCGGTCGGTGGGCCGGCGCGTCCCATGCGCACGCTCGCGCTCTGGCTCTTCATCTTGCTCGTCGCCGTCATCGGCGCGCAGATGTACTTCCAGCAGCGCACCACGCCGGTCGACATCTCCTACACGCGTTTCGTGCAGGAGATCGACAACGGCAATATCAAGTCGCTCCAGATCACGGACAACCAGGTCTCGGGCGAGCTGAAGCGGCCGGCCAGCGTGCGCGTCGCCGATCACGACGTGCCGTTTACGCGCTTCCACACCTTCATCATCGGCTCGGGCGAGAACCTGCCGACCCAGGTGTGGGCCAAGAATCCGGGCGTCGAGATCGTCTCCAAGCCGCCGGCCACCAACTGGTGGGCGGTGTTCGGCACCTGGGTCCTGCCCCTCATCCTGATCGTGGCGCTATGGCTCTTCATCTTCCGCCAGATGCAGACGGGTGGCAGTGCCGCGCTCAAGTTCGGGCGCTCGCGCGCCAAGGTGCAACTCGAGTCCTCGCCCAAGGTCACCTTCAAGGACGTGGCCGGTTGCGAGGAGGCGAAGCAGGAGCTGCAGGAGATCATCGAGTTCCTGAAGGATCCGCAGAAGTTCGTGCGCCTGGGCGGACGCATTCCCAAGGGCGCCTTGCTGCTCGGGCCTCCGGGCACGGGCAAGACGCTCCTGGCCAAAGCGGTGGCCGGCGAGGCCGGCGTGCCGTTCTTCTCCATGTCGGGGTCGGACTTCGTCGAGATGTTCGTCGGCGTGGGTGCTTCGCGGGTCCGTGATCTCTTCGATCAGGGCAAGCGCCACGCGCCCTGCATTCTCTTCATCGACGAGATCGACGCCGTCGGCCGCCATCGCGGCGCGGGCCTGGGCGGCGGTCACGACGAGCGCGAGCAGACGCTGAACCAGCTGCTGGTCGAGATGGACGGCTTCGACTCCAACGAGGGCGTGATCCTGATCGCGGCCACCAACCGGCCCGACGTGCTCGATCCCGCGCTCCTGCGTCCGGGCCGCTTCGACCGCCACATCGTGGTCGACTGGCCGGATCTGCGTGGCCGCGAAGGCATCCTACGCGTGCACACGCGGCGCATCCCTCTGTCCGACGACGTGAACCTCGAAGTGATCGCGCGCGGCACGCCGGGCATGGCCGGCGCCGATCTCGCGAACCTCGTGAACGAGGCGGCGCTCTTGGCGGCGCGCCGCAATCGCAAGAAGGTCACGATGGAGGACTTCGAGGACGCCAAGGACAAAGTGATGCTGGGCACGGAGCGCCGGAGCTTGGTGCTCACGGAGGAAGAGAAGCGGCGCACGGCGTATCACGAGGGCGGTCACGCGCTCGTGGCCTGGCTCCTGCCCGGCTCCGATCCCGTGCACAAGGTGACCATCGTGCCGCGCGGGCGCGCCCTCGGTCTGACCGCGAGCCTGCCCTCCGAAGAGCGCTTCGTGCGCTCCAAGGCGGAGTGCGAACGGCGCTTGGTCGGCATGCTTGGCGGACGCGCCGCCGACAAGCTCGTGTTCAACGAGCTGACGACGGGAGCGGCGTCGGACATCGAGCAGGCGACGAATCTCGCGCACAAGATGGTCTGTGAGTGGGGCATGAGCGAAGCGCTCGGTCCCCTCACCCTCGGCAAGAAGGACGAGATGGTGTTCCTGGGCCGCGAGCTCGCCACCCACCAGAACTACAGCGAGCAGACCTCGCAGCTCATCGACAAGGAAGTGCGTCATCTGGTCGAGGGCGCCTACGAGAAGGCGCTCCAGCTCCTGACCGAGAGCCGCGACAAGCTCGAGCTCTTGGCGCGCACTCTGCTCGAGCGCGAGGTGCTGGACGGCGATGAGATGGATCGGTTGCTCCGCGGCGAAACGCTTCCGCCCTTGGGCGAAAAGGGTGGCGGCACGCCGCTCAAGGTGACCGAGCCCGAAAAGCAGGAGAAGCAGACCGCCGCGCAGACGATGCGTCCCCTGGGAGGCGAGGCGGCCGCGCCCGCGTAAGCGCGCGAGCGGCCGCCCTTGCGCTTACGCTTCCATGAAGCGCACGTGGTGGGTGGCGCTCCTCTTTCTGCTCCCCTCGCTCGCGCTCACTCTGCTCCTCAATTCGGCTTTGTTCCTGCAGCGCGGCATGGACGCGCCCATCGTGTGGGGCGGCGTCATCTTCCTTCCCTTCGTCGCCACGGGCGGCAGCGTGCGGGGCGCGTTCGCGCGCGGCCTCGGAGTGCTGGCGCTGCTTTCTCTGTTGTTCGTCCTGGTCGTGTATCTGCGCATCTGGACCGAGGCGGGGAAAGCCGTGCTCGAGCGCGAGGGCCTGCTCACCCTCTCGCACTGGGCGATCGCGCTCGTGGTGCTCGGCGCGCTCGGCGCCCTGCTGCTCTCGCGCGCCCCGGGTCCCAAGCCGGCTTCGTGAATTCTCCCGTCTATCGGATGGGCGGGCGCACGATCGATCTCGCGCGCCGCGGGCTCGTGTTCGGCATTCTCAATGTGACCCCTGATTCGTTCTCCGACGGCGGGCGCTGGGTCGACCCCGACGCGGCCTATGCGCAGGCGCTCCGGCTCATCGAGGAGGGCGCCGACGCGCTCGATTTGGGCGGCGAGAGCACGCGGCCGGGATCCGAGGGCGTGGACGTCGCCGAGGAGATTCGGCGTGTGCGCCCCGTGCTCGAGCGCTTGCAGCGGGGCGCGTCGAACGTGCCCGTCTCGATCGACACCTCCAAGCCCGAGGTGGCGGGCGTCGCGCTCGAGCTCGGCGCGAGCGTGGTGAACGACGTGACCGGCCTGCGCTTGCGCGACGCGAGCGGCCGGCCGGAGATGGCCAAGCTGGCGGCCGCGCACGACGCCTCGCTCATCGTCATGCACATGCAGGGCGCGCCACGCACCATGCAGCAGGATCCGCGCTATGACGACGTCGTGGGCGAGGTGGGCGCGTATCTCAGGGAGGCCGCCGAGGCTTCCGGCCTTGCGCGCGAGCGCATCGCCATCGACCCCGGCGTGGGCTTTGGCAAGTCTGTGGAGCACAGCCTGGAATTGCTACGGCGGATCGGCGATCTCGCCGCGCTCGGCTATCCGGTGATGATCGGCGTGTCGAGGAAGAGCCTGTTCCAGAAGCTCCTCGACCTGCCGCTGACCGAGCGGCTCGAAGCCGGCCTCGGCGCCAGCATCGTGGCCTTCGAACGGGGCGCCCGGCTCTTCCGCACCCACGACGTCTTGGCCACCGTGCGCGCCCTGCGCACGGCCGAGGCTTTGCTCTAGCCCTTCTCGCGGCGCAACAAGAGAACCGTCGTGTCGTCGGCGAGCGGCGTTCCGCTGGCGTGGAGGTCGAGCGCCTGAAGAAGCGCTGCCTTGGCGCGTGCGAGCGAGATCTCGCTCGCTCCGGCGAGCCCGTTCCTCAAGCCGTCGGTGCCGAAGAGAACGCGATCGGCGTTCATGGTCTCGGTCACGCCGTCGGTGTAGAGGACGAGCGTGTCGCCGGGCTCGAGGCGCTCGTGGCCGGTCGCGAAGCGCGAATCCGGGAAGGGCCCGAGCGGCGGGCCGCCCACCCCGGTCAGAAAATCGATCGAGCGCGATCCCGAGCGGACGATCACCGGTGGATCGTGGCCGGCGAGCGAGTACTCGATCTCGCCACTTACCGGATCGAGGAAGACGACGCAGGCGGTCAGGAACCATCCCACGGGAAGCAGCTGTGCGAGGCGGCGATTGAGACGGGCCAGCTCGTCTCCCGGCGCCGCCGGCGACTCCATCTCGGCGCGAAACAGGGCGCGCCCCGTCGCCATGAGCACGGCGGCCGGCGTGCCATGGCCGGTGGCGTCGGCGACGATGATGGCGATGCGGCCGTCGGGCAAGAAGACAGCGTCGTAATAATCGCCGCCCGCGCGCGTGCTGGTCGCGTAGTAGCTCTCCCACTCATATTTCGGCAGGTCCGGAAGCGCCCCCGACAAGAGATCGCGCTGCAGGCGGCCGACGGCGCGTGCCTCGCGGTCCAAGACCTCGCGGCTGGCGGCGAGCTCGGCGTTCAATCGCCGCTCCATCTTGCGGTCGGCGTTGACGCGCGCCACCACCCAGGCGGTGACGAAGTAGACCGCCGCCTCCGCGGTCAGGTTCCAGTAGAGAATGATGGGCTGCGAGAAGCCGACGCCGACCAGGCTCTGCGCCGTAAGCCACGAGAGAACGCTGACGCCCGCGAAAGCCAGACCGGGCGTGCGGCCCAAGAACCACGCCGCCACCGCGACCGGCACGACATAGAACAGCGAGGAGGACACTTCATTGCCGGTGCGAACATCGAGCGCGAAAGCGAAGGCGAGAAGCAGGGTGACGATGGCGTAGCGGGCGAGGCGATTGACGAGGCCTTGGGCCACGGATCTCGCGTCGCGCTCCTCGATCGCGATCGAGGAGAGGGGCGTCGACGGCCGGGAAGGCGAGTCGAAGGCAGGAATGGCCGCGTCCTACTCGGTGCGGGACCGGCCTCGCGAGCGGCGTGCGTGCCGAGGCGAGGCTGCGCGCGAGCGCGAATCAGGCGGCCTACGTAGAAGGATGAGCAATCATCGCGGCAGGTAGGGTGAAGGAATCGATAACTTGGCCGGGCCATCCCGACGCAAAATTCAATCCGCCGGCCGAAACCTCCGACCTCGCCGTACGTCTAGATGGTCACTCGACGATCCTGAACACCTTCCAATGCTGGCTACCCGGTACGATGTAGGGCGCGAGTGCTTCGGCGTGGCGCTGGAAGCGCTCGTGCCCCATGTCGGCAAGCGCGGCTTCGAAGTCGGCGAGAGTCTCGAACAAGTATTCGTCCACGATGTGCGAGGGCGAGTCGCCGACTTCGCCCACGAGCACACGGCCAGCCTTCGCCTTGCGGAATCCCGAGTAGGCGAACTTGTCCTGGCCCCACGCCTTCATCACGCCTAGGGCCTCGCCGCGCTTTCCGAACGGCACGTCGAGATGCCACTGACAGACGAGCACGCGAGCCTCAGTAATAGAAGTGGAACATGGCGAGCGCCTGGTCTTCGTCGCCCGCCATCTCGGGCACGATGTGGCGCCACGAGACGCGCAAGTCGGCGAACGGCACCATGGTCCACACCGCCTCGCCCATGTAGCGCTCGGCCGCCTCGCCATCCGCGTCGCGGTTCTGGTCGAGGAAGTCGTAGCGCGCGTTGAGCGTGAGCCAGCGCGCATACGTGTAGCCACCCTCGACGTAGAGTCCGGCGACGCGCGTCTTGGCGCCGCTCGGCGCCTCGTTCTCGCCACCCACCGCCTCGGCCGTCAGCGTGACCTTCTGCGCGAAGCCCCAGAGCCCGTACGCGCCCCAGCGCGTGAAGCGCTCGTGGGACGACGAGGCGTACTGGTCGTAGCCCGAGACCGCCACCTGCACCGGCCGCTTGTTGATCCCGATCTTGAGCGCTTCGGTCTGCACCTTGTTGGCGAACGCCCCTTGGCCGTTCTGCACCGCGAGCGAGCCGAAGAAGTCACCCGGCGCCGCCCCCACCTCGACGCCGGCCTGGGGCTCGCGCGGGTCGTAGGGCAGGGCCCCGCCGGCGTCGAGCGGCGGATTCAGGAATCCGAAGCGCGTCCCCGCCGTGTGGTCGTCGAGGCGCAAGCCGAACGGATTGCGGAACTGTCCGGCCCGGAAGTAGAGGCCCTTGGGCAAGCCGTCGATCATGCCGTAGGCGTCGCGCGTCTTGGAGCCCGTCAGCTCGTTGTAATCGAGTGACCAGGTGAGGAACAGGTGGTCGTGGGGCCGGGCCGAGAGATACACGGCGCTCTGCATCTGGAAGAAAGTCGAGAGGTTCGAGGCCGGGATCGATCCGTACGACTTGGCGTGGTCGTACAGGTAGTACATGCGGGTGTTGGTGCCGAAGTAGAACCAGTCGCCGAGGCGGTTGGTCAGCTCGCTCAGGCCCGACCAGGTCTTGGAGGTGTCGGGCATCGTGCTGTGGCGCTGGCGCTCGAACAGAAAGCCCAGCTCCTTGCGCGGGCCGCCACCGTTGGGATCGAAGTGGCACGACACGCAGGTGAATCCCGTCCGCGCCGCGTACGCGGGCACCGCCTGGGCCGTCCGGGGGACGAGGACGAACGCCGCGAAAGCCAGAACGAGCCCCGACACCGCACGCATCATCCGCATCTTCGCCTTCCTTGCTGGAGGTGGATCGCACGGGCCGACGCCGAGGCTACGTCTCCCCCGCGCGCGCTGTCCAGCGTGTGCTTTCGCTTGGGAGGAACGCGGCTCCAGTGCTACGATAGTGCCAATCGAAAGACCCCCGCCAAACTCCGTCCGCCCGCGGAGGAGCGTTGCCCTTCACGCCCGTCCACCAGCTCTGGATCCTCGACGTCGTCGACGTCCTGCTGGTCGCCGTTCTCTTCTATCGCCTGCTCGTCCTGGTGCGCGGCACGCGCGCGGCCCAGATGTTCGTCGGGCTCGTGGTCCTGGTCGTCATCTCGTTCTTCGCCCGCTGGTTCCACCTGGTCACGGTCGACTACATCGCGACCTCGCTGCGCACCGTGTGGCTCATCACCTTCGTCATCCTCTTCCAGCCCGAGCTGCGCCACGTGCTCTCCGAGTTCGGGCGCACGCGCTACTTCCGCTCGCTCCTCCGGGTGAACGAGTACGGCACCATCGGCGAGGTGGTGCGGGCGGCCGAAGAGCTGGCCGAGCGGCGAAACGGCGGACTCATCGTGATCGAGCGCAACCAGGGGCTCCGGAATTTCGTCGAGACCGGGACCCGGCTCGACGCCCGCGCCACCGCCGAGCTCATGGTCACGCTCTTCAGCCCGGGCTCGCCGCTCCATGACGGCGCTCTGGTCGTGCGCGGCGATCAGGTCGTGGCCGCGGGCTGCATCCTGCCCCTGTCGCAGAACTCGCGCCTTTCGCCCGTGCTCGGCACGCGTCACCGCGCCGCCGTCGGCATCACCGAGGAGACCGACGCCGTGAGCGTCGTCATCTCCGAGCACTCGCGCGCCATCTCCATCGCCTATCGCGGCGTGCTGCGCGAGCGCCTCGACGAAGGCGAGCTGCGCTCCGAGCTCGTGCGCGTCCTGCGCATCCGAGACGAGGAGCCCGACAAGCCCGAAGCCCCGCCCGCGCCCACGCCCCTTGCCGCCGCAGGATCCGGAGACTCCGCTTGAGGAGTCCGGCCTCGGCCCACTCCTATTCCGAGCCCAAGCGCGCGAGCGGAGGCGGTCTCGTCGCCGCGCTGCGCCCGGCGCGCTTGCCGGCTTCGTTTCTTGGCGTGGCCCTGGGCGGTGCGCTGGCCATCGGGGAGCCCGGCCCGGCGCGCTGGCCGGTGTGGGGCGCGGTGGCGCTCGCCACGCTCTTCCTCCACGCCGGCGGGCTTCTCTTCGCCGAGATCGCCGACCGTCGCCGCGCGCGGGCGAACGCCTGGCAGATGTCGCGCGCGCGCTCGAACCTCTCCTCGGGGGCGCTCGCCCTCGCCGCGGTGGCGTGCTTCGCCATCGGCGCGTTCCTCGGATTTCTGGGCGTGATCGAGCGCGGCTGGCCACTCTTCTGGATGGGCGTGGTGGGGATCCTGGGCGCCATCGTCTATTCGCAGGGGCCGGCGCTGCGCGATCGCCTCCTGGGGGCGCCGCTCGCCTTCTTCCTGCTCGGCCCCTTGCCCGCGGCGGCGGGATTTCTCGCCGTCACCGGGCGCTGGCAGCCGCTCGCCGCGCGGCTGGCTCTGCCGCTGGGCTTTCTCGCGGCCGCTACGGTGCTGGCACGGGAGGTGCGCGACGTCGTGGACGACGCGCGCGCCGGAGCCACGACGCTGGCGGGCGTGATGCATCGCCCGCTCGCCGACTACGCGTTGTACGCGCTCTTGGCCGCGCCCTACTTGTGGCTGCTCGGGCTCGCGCTGCGCGGCATGGTGGCGTGGGCGAATCTCGCGCCCTGGCTCACCCTGCCTTCGGCGATCCTCGTCGCCCGTCTGGCGCGCTCCCATCCCGAGGAAGGCTCTCCTGAGCTGGACGAATTGCCGGAGCGCGCCGGCCGCCTCTACATCCGCTTCGCCGTGCTCTACGTGCTGAGCCTGGTGGTGAGCCAGCTCATCTGGCAGCGGGCCGCGTAGCCGCGGCTTCCCCCGCCCGAACCCCGAAGCGCTCGCGCACCTCGTCGGCCACCAGCGTCACCGGCAGGGTTCCCGCCTGCAAGAGCGCGGCGTGGAAATCGTGCAGGTCGAAGCGCGACCCGAGACGCCCCTTCATTTCCTCGCGCACATCCAGGATCACCTTCTTGCCCGTCAGATAAGACATGGGCTGGGTCGGCGAGATCGTGTAGCGCTTGACCTCGGCGATGGCGTTGGTGCGCTCGAGCAAGGTTTCCTTCACCAGGAACTCGACCGCCTCGTCGAAGCTCATGAGGCCTGTGTGCAGGCGGCAATCGATGACCACGCGCGCCGCGCGCCAGGCCTGGTCCTTGAGCTGAAAGAGGCGCACGAGCGGATCGTCGTAGTAGCCCTGCTCGTGGAACAACTGCTCGCAGTAGAGCGCCCAGCCCTCGGCGAGCACCGAGGAGTCGCCCAGCTTGCGCAGGCGCGAGCGGTTGCGATTGGCCCAGCACAGCTGCAGGTGATGCCCCGGATAGGCCTCGTGGAGGGCGGTGAGCGAAACCCCGTAGAGGTTGTGACCGCGCAGCTGCTCCTGTTGCTCGGCGGCGGACTTGGTGCGATCGACTGGCGTGACGAAGAAGAGCCCGCGCTGCACGGCGTCGAAGGGCCCCGGATACATGTAGGCCGCGTAGGGCGTGCGCGAGCGATCGAAGACCGGCGTCTCCACGATGAGGAGCTCCTCGCCGTCGGGGATGGGCGCCAGGCGCTTCTCGACCACGAAGGTCCGCACGCGCGCCGTCTCGGCGCGATAGGCATCGAGCAATCCCTCGGCGGTGAGCGTTCTGTCCTTGGCGTCCTCGATCACCTGGCCCCAGCGCTTGCCGGGCGCGATCTTCTCGGCCACGCGCGCCATCTCGGCTTGCGTGTCGCGCAAGAGCTGCCAGCCCAGCTCCTCGAGCGAGCCGGCGTCGTAGGGCAAGAGATGCTCTTCGGCGAGGCGGGCATCGAACAGCTCGCGGCCGATGGCGAAGGAGCCGGTGGCCTCGGGCAGGACGGACTCGGCGAGCCAGTCCCGGTATTCCTTGAATCCCGCGCTCGCTTCGTCGCAGGCGGCCTTGACGCGCGCCTTCTCGGACGGGAACTCGCGGGTGAGGAGGGCGCGCAGCTCCTCGACGAAACCGACGCCGGCCTCGGCGACCTCGTCGGCGATCTCGGCGAAGAGGGGCGGCACGCCGCTCGCGGCACGCTTGGCTTCGTTCAGATAACCGCGCACGCGGCTCAGGCGCTCGAGCATCGGCTCTTTGCGCTCGGCGAAGGGAGCGAACTCGCGCGCCAAGAGGACGTAGAGCCCGTAGAGACAGCGGTCGGGATAGAGATAAACACCGCGCTCGGCCTCGCGCTGCCCCTCCCAGACGAGAAGTCCGCCGCGGATCGAGGAGCGCAGGAAGCGCGCGTCGATGCGCTCGGCGGGTGAGAGCGCGGCCTCGTCCACTTCCTGGTCGAGGCGTGCTTCGAGGCCACGCAGCCACTCGACGCGCCGGCGCACGGCGCCCAGGCTCGGATCGCCCAGCTCGCCGTCGTGGTCGTGGACGCCCAGAACCGTGGCCAGCACCGGGTCGAGGCGCAGCGAGGTGTCCACGAACTCGTCGGCCAGGGCGAGCCATGCGTCACGAGACATGTTTCAGATCTCCCAGGAGCCAGGTTGGAAGGGACGAAGGCGGAGCGAGGAGGGCAGCTTGAAAGAAGCGGCCCCCGGGGCGCAACCCCGGGGGCCGTTCGTCATTCCGGATGGCGGTCGGGTCAGACGCGCGTGACGTTCGCGGCCTGTTTGCCGCGCTCGCCGCTCACGAGATCGAACTCGACTCGCTCTCCGTTCGCCAGGGTGCGGAAGCCGTCGCCGCGGATCGCGGAGTAGTGGACGAACACATCCTCGCCCACCGCCGACTCGATGAACCCGTACCCTTTCGACTCGTTGAACCATTTCACGCTGCCCTGCTGGCGCCCTTCGGACGACAGCGGCGCGCGCGCTTCGTTGCGAACCGAGACACGCTGGTTTCCGGAGGCGCCAAGGCCCTCCGGCTTGTGCGATCGATAGCAGTCCCGGCAGTACACCGGGCGACCGGAGGAAGGCAGGAACGGAACGCGAGTCTCCGTACCGCAATCCGAACAGGTCACCGTATGCATCTCGCGCTCGGGTCGATCTCCCGAGCGATCGTTTCCGTAGCCGGATGACGCTCCGAATCCGTCGCCGCGGTTGGCCTTGCGGGCCTCGCGGCAGTTCTTGCAACGAGTCGGCTCGTGCTCCAGCCCCCGGTTCTTGTAGAACTCCTGCTCCCCTGCGGTGAAGATGAAATCCTCTCCGCAGGACACACAGCGGATCGACTTGTCGACAAAGATCATGGAGTGATCTGCAGGTGTAGCGAACGCGCGGTTGGCTACTCCCCCCTCAGGCGTAGGCCTGCACGGTGCGAAGCAAAAAACGCCCCGGACCCGCGGGGGTCGGGGCGCTTCACGGTATGGACCTACGGAGCACGGCTTTCGACGGTTTTGGCCATCTCGACACGCAAGCCATAGAACCCACACCCGGAATGGTGAAACAGTGCACGTCCTCGGTCGGAAGGACCTATTCAGGATAAGGATCGCTCGCGCGGTGAGTCAAGGAAGGGAACTCGCCTCCTCGTCTCCACTCAACTAACTCCTGCGCGACCATCATGCTCCGCGAGGGGCCTCTAAGAGCCCTCGACTCGCCCTGAGCGAGCGCGTACCTACAACTTCTGCTGCCCCCTGGATGAGCTGGCACGCGCCTGAATCCGGTTTCTGCTTCTCCCCCAAGCCGAAGATCGGCCTGCGCTTTCCAGCCCCACTCAAGTCCCAGTCAACATCCAGCCGCGATGCTGACGTGGCTTGTCAGCCGGCTGTTCTACGAGGCGCGCGCCGCGAGCACGCGCGGGCTCGCCTTAGATCCGGGTCGCGGAGGCCGATGGGGGGCTGAAGCGACCTCGTGGGGCGTCCCGCCTTCGGGCGGGCGCCCCATTGGTTTCGCGAGGATGAAATCGTTTCCATCAGGGGCGCGCTCACAGTCGTCCCGGAGGCCGACGGTTTTCGCGAAACCTGCGTCGCTTTCGAGCCGTGCGGCTCTACCGAGAACGCCGAGGAGGCTGATACTCTTGAGTGCGCATCCCCGATCCCGCAGCCATGCCGCGCGCGGCAGATCCCGTCGGGGCCGCCCGAAGACCCCGCCCCGGTTTTCGCGCCAGCTCGAGGTCCGCGTGCCCAAGGCTCGTTCGACGGCCGCCCGAACCGATCGGGCAGCCCCTCCTCTCGTTCGCTCCAAGCTCAGCCAGCCGAACCCGGCCGGGCCGGTGCTCGATCGGCCTCGCCTGCTCGCCGCTCTCGCCGAGCACGCGGCGCGATCGCTCACGCTGGTCACTGCCGAAGCGGGCTACGGGAAGACGACGCTTCTCGGCGCGTTCGCGCAGCGCACCCGCCGCCCCGTCGTCTGGTACTCGCTCATGCCCTCGGACGCCGATCCGGTGGTGTTCGGTCGCTACCTGCTCGAGGGCTTCCGGCGCGACACGCCGCGCTTCGGACGCGACTTCGAGCGCGCGCTGGACGAGGCGCGCCCCGGCGCGCGCTCGATCGAGATGCTGGGCGGCACGCTGGCCAACGAGCTGGCGACCCTGCGCGGACCGGCGACGCTGCTCGTGCTCGACGACTTCCAGGAGGTCACCGGCAATTCGCAGGTCGTCGCACTCACCGACACGATTCTTCGCTTCCTGCCGGCCTCGGTGCGGGTGGTGATCGCCTCGCGCGCCACGCCGCCGCTCGCGCTCGAGCGCCTGCGCGCCAAGGGCGAGCTGTTCGAGCTCACGTCTTCGCACCTGCGTTTGACACGCGAGGAGCTGGCGAAGCTCTTCGCCGAGGTCTATCGCCGGCCTTTGGTCGAAGCCGAGCTCGCCGCACTCGAGGACACCACGCTGGGCTGGCCGACGGCCGTGCACCTGATCCACGAGTCGCTGCGACGCGCGCCGGATTTGGGCCTCGAGGCAGTGATCGAGGACTTCCGCACTTCGAGCCTCGACCTGCACGACTATCTCTCGGTCGAGGTCTTCCGCCGCTTCGACGACGACTCGCGGCGGCTGCTCGAGCGCACGGCGGCGCTGGCGCGCTTCGACGTCGGACTCGCGGCCGTGCTCGCCAGCCTGCCCGATCCGCGCGCACGGCTCGACGCTCTGGCGCGCCGCGGTCTCTTGCGCACCTACGGATCGGGCGATCAGACGACGTACGAATGTCACGAGCTGGTGCGTCGCTTTCTGCGCCAGGATGTGGAAGCGCGCGGCGGCCCCGACCGTTGGCAGGAGCTGGAGAGCGAGGCCGGACGCGCGCTGGAATCGCGCGGCGACGACGAGCTCGCCTTGCGTCACTACCTGGCCGCGCGCCGGGGCGCCGAAGCTTCGCGTCTCCTGCGCGCCTTGGCGCCGCGCTTCTTGCGCTCGGGGCGGGCGGCGACCCTGGCGCAATATCTCGGCGATCTGCCCGCCGAGTGGCGCAAGGGAGATTCCACGCTCGGGGTCGCGCTCGCCGACGCCAAGGGAGCGCTCGGCGAGTGGAACGCGGCCGAGCCCGCCTACGACGAAGCTCTGGCGGCCAGCCGTGCCAGCGGCAACCGCGAGACCGAGTGCCGGGCACTCGTCGGCCTGGGGAAGATCTACAACCTGCGCGGGCGCCACGAGCAGGTACTTGGCATGGCCGAGCGCGGGCTCGCTCTGGCCGCCGATCTGCCGCTCGAGATCGGCGTCAAACTGCTGCAGATGAAGGCCGGCGCGCACTTCTATCTCGGACAGTTCGGCGCCGCCGTGCGCGTGCTCGACGAAGTGCGCTCGCGGCTGCCCGATTCGGCCGACCCCGAGCTCGCGATCCCGACGATTCACAACCTGGCCGTTGCGCTTCACAACCAAGGACGCTTCCGCGAAGCCTCGGAGGAGTTCCGCGCCGCACTCGCCTACGTGAGCGGCGGTGCTTCGCCGCGTGCGGCGCTCTACCAATACAACCTCGCTTTGCTGCTCTGCGATCTCGGCGAGCTGGCCGAGGCCAGGCGCGCGGCCGAGGAAGGCCTCTCGGTGGCGCAGCGCTTCTCGCACCGCGCGCAGGAAGCCATGTGTCACCTGGCGCTCTCGCAAGCCTTGGTCGGCACCGGCGATCTCGACGGCGCGCTCTCTTCCCTGCGCCGCGCCGAGGATCTGAACGCCGAGCTACGCATGGAAGTGATCGCCGCCGATCTCCTCGCGCTGCGGGCGCGCGTGTTCTCGGCCCGCGGCCAGTATCGCCGCGCCGTGGACTTCCTCGAGCGCGCCATCGAGCGTTTGGCGGGCGGAGCCGACAACCCGCGCTTCAGCGAGTTCCAGGCCACGCTCGCCTGGTGCGAGCTGCGCGCCGGCCGTCCGCGCGTGGCACACGACCGCCTGAAGCCCCTTCTGCCCAAGACCGAAGCCGGCGAGGACGGCCTCCAGCGCATGCGCGTCCACTACTGGCTCGCCGAGACCCACCTGGCGCTGGGCGAGCCGGGCGCGGCCGAGCCCTTGCTCCGCCCGGCGCTCGCGCTCGTGCGCGAGCGCGGCTTCGACCACTTCCTCGCCGTGCAGGCGCGCGAAGCGCCCGAGCCCGTGCTGCACGCGCTCACGCACGCCATCGAACTGGATGTCGTGGCCGCCGCGCTGGCCACGGCCGGCGGCGACATCGAAGAACCTTTGCTCGACCTCCTCGAGCGCGCCAAGCCCGCGGTCGCCGAGGCCGCCCTCTCGGTGCTCGCCGAGCTGGGCGGACCCACGGCGCGATCCCGCCTCGAAGCGATGGCGACGTCACGGCGCGAGCTGGCCAGCGCCATGCGGGCGGCCTTGCGCCGGATCGGCGAGCGGCTTGCGCGCGCAGGCGAAGCGACGCTTCCCGCGTCCCAGACGCAAGCGCCACGGCTCACGCTCTTCGGACCGCCAAGGCTTACCATCGACGGCCGTCCGGTGGCCGCCTCGGTGTGGCGCTCGCAGCGTGCCTTTCAGGTGCTGGTCTATCTCGCGCTCCACCCCGAGGGCGCCACGCGCGAGGAGCTGATCGAGCTCTTCTGGCCGGGCCGCCGCGCCCGCGCCGCGCGCCAGAACTTCCATCCCACGCTTTCGTATTTGCGAAGTGCCTTGCCGCGCGCTGCCGCCCCGCCCATCGAGCGCGCCGGCGAGACGTATCGGCTCAATCGCGCCTACTTGCTCACCTGCGACGCCTGGGAGATCGAGCGCGCGTTCGCCGACGCCAAGCAGGCGTCTTCGACCGAGGAGCGCAGCAGAGCCCTCGAGCGCGCCCAAGCCCTCGCCGGCGCTCCCTATCTGCAAGGCTTCTACGCCGACTGGGCGGTCGAGCTGCAAGCGCGCATGCGCGACCGGCTCGAGAAGCTCCACCTCGCCCTGGGCGAGCTGGCGGCCCGCCGCGGCGACTTCGACCAAGCGATCGATTCCTTCCGCCGCGCCTCCGAGCTGGACGAGTTCCGCGAGTCGACGCGCCTGGCGCTCATGGAAGCGCTGGTGCGTGCTGGCAACCGTCCCGCCGCGCTCGCCGAGTACGAGAAGCTCAAGTCGCGCCTGCGCGCCGAGCTGGACGTCGAGCCGCTCCCCGAGACCGACGAGACCGTACGCCGGCTCCTGGCCGGGGAGGCGGTCCACGATTGGAACGTGGAAGCCACACAACCCAAGCCCGGCCAAAAACTTACGAAGAATGGTCAAGCCGGGCTCAAGCCCCTGGCGGGAGTCTCGCCCCGATGACAGGGCGCCCCTTCCGCCTGACTTGGCCGGGACCTCGCCCGAGAGTCCCGGCTCTCGCCCTTGCGCTCGTCCTCGCCAGCGCGTGGTCGGCGCGCGCTTGGGCGGCGCCGTCGGTGTGGGATCAGGACCAGGACAAGATCGACGATCGCGCCGAGACAGTTCATCTCCTCGGCTACGAGTTCTCCTTCGAGCTCTCGGACACCACGCTGCGCCAGCGCTTCTTGGTCACGCGCGTGCCGGGCGGACTCCTCTACGGCGTGTACGTGCTCTACGACAGTCCGCCGACCGCCGCGGATCTGGCTTCGCTCACCCTCCTCGGCATGCCGGTGACCTACCGCTTCGAGAACTGGCCCGCGGTGCGCACGTCGGCCAGCTTCGCGCAGATCCAGGCCGCGGCCCTCTTGCCCCATGTCGAGCGCATCGAGGTCGTGCCCTTCCTCTACCCCTTGCTGCACGACGCTCGCGCTTCCGCCGGCGTGGACGACGCGACTGAGCGTGTGTTCCCCACCTGGCGCGGCGTGGGCGGCGGCAGCGGGCATGGCGTGGTGGTCGGCATTCTCGACACCGGCGTCAATGACGCGGCCACAGGCGGCTATCCCGGCCACGAGTCGTTGATCGGCCGCTGTCTCGGCGGCGCTTCGTTCGTCCTCGGCGACTCCTTGCTCGATACGCCCCGCGACGGCTCGGTCAATCCGGTCGATCACGGCGGCCCGCTCACCGGCGCACACGGCACGCACGTGGCCGGCATCATCCTGGGCAGTGGCGGACCCTCCGGCTTCGCCGCCGGTGTCGCACCCGACGCGCGCTTCGTCGACGTGAAGGTGCTGCGCGACGATGGCACGGGGAGCGAAGTCGCCGAGGGGCTCGACTGGTGCATTCATAACCGCGCGCGCCTGTGGGACGCGGGCCAGCCCGACTACCAGGGCATCGATGTCATCAATCTCTCCTTGTCGAGCCTCGATCTCACCGACGGCACCGACCTCGCCTCGCGCCTCGCCCAGCGCGCCACCGAGCTGGGCATCGCGGTCGTCGCCTCGGTGGGCAACGGCGGCAAGACCGCGTTCATCCCTTCGCCCGCGGGCGGCGACGACGTGATCGCGGTGGGCGCCCTCGACGACCAGCGCACCGGGGCGCCGCTCGACGACCTGCTCCCCAGCTTCAGCGACCAGGGCCCGCGCGCCAGCGATCAGGACGGCGACACCGAGGACGAGAAGAAGCCCGATCTCATCGCACCCGGCGTGGCCGTCCTCTCGGCCGACGGCGATCTCTTGAGCGACGGCAGGCAGTACAAGCGGCTCACCGGAACCAGCATGTCCGCGGCTTTCGTGAGCGGCGCAGTGGCTGCGATCCGCGGCGACTATCCGAGTCTCTCGCCGTCGGCGATCCGCTCGCTGTTGCGCACGACGGCGCGCCCGCTTTCGTTCCCCGATCCGCCCCCCGCGAACCGCTGGACGGCGGCGGCGGGGTACGGCGCCATCGACCTGTACGCGACCCGGCTCGAGATCGAGCAGCCGGAGTTGAGCCAAGTTCGACGGCTCGAGCTGACCGCGACCGACACGACGGTGCAAGCCTCCTTGTGGACCATGCGGGAGCGGGATGTTTCGTTCTTCACTTTCGAGCGCGCCCCGGACGAATCCGGTGCCCCGGGCGCCTACACGGCCATCGACTCCGTCCAAGCGAGCGGAGACTCCTCGCTCGCGGATGGAACGAACACACAACGGTACGACCGTACCTGGCTCGTCCCGGCCGAAGAGCGTGGGCGGGTCTACTGGTACCGGATTAGCCACTCGGAGGGAGGGCTCCGGTATTTCAGCCCCGCCCGCCAGCTCACGCTGCCGTCAGGTCCGCCCGTGGCCACCATTCATCTCGAGATCGCGCACAACGCCTACGACAGCGATCTGACGGGCGAGATCCGCGTGCCCGGCGGGGCGGAGACTCCGGCATTCACGATCCCGCTTCCCGGCACGAGCGCCGCCACGTCGACCGATTGGGTGAACGGCCTGAGCACGACCGGCAACGTGGAATGGACGTTCGACATCCCCGTGCCCGACGGCGTGGCGGCGAGCTACCTGCCGCCCGGCCCGTCCCAGCCCTGGGCTCTGTTCGTGAACGAGGGCGGGTTCCTGAATACGAGCGGGCGCATCCTCGACTACCGCGTGATCTGGCACTCGCCCACGGGCGACCGGGAGTACGCCGGCGGGCCGACGCCCGCGCTGACCATCGAAGGGCAGACGACGCAGGCCTGGGTGCCGGAGTCGGTCGTGGACGCGGGACCAATCCGCGCCTCCGGCCGCTTCGCACTGTTCCCCAACCCGGCGCCCGCGGGCGGGCGCGTGACCTTCGCGCTCCCGTCAGGGGTCGCGGGCGAGGTGTTGATCTTCGATCTGGCGGGTCGCCGCGTGGGATCGGCGCCGGTGCGCGCGAGTGGGCCTACCGCCGTCGCCACCTGGTCGGCGCGCGACCGCGCCGGCCGCCTCGTCGCGCCCGGCATCTATTTCGTGCGCGCCGCCGATCGCACGCTCGGACGCATGGTCATCGTCGCATCGCCATAGGCTCTCCTCTCCCCTCGCGGGCGTTCTCGAGCGCCCACGACGCATCTTGTAGATAGGCCTTCGCGGCCTCACGGCTGCCGAGCGAGTGAAGCGCGATTCCCACCACCAGCATGAGCCGGCCGGCGAGAAGCGAATCCGCGGGAGGCTCGTACAGCCGGAGCGCCCGCTCCGCGCACTCCAGCGCTCGATGCGCCGAGCCTTCCGCGAGCAGGCGCCAACAACTCCGAACCAGCTCGTCTCCGAGTGAAATCGACACGGGGCACCTCGTGGGGGCGAGATGACGACCGACGGCGTTGGATTTGTCGAGGGGGACGGGCGGCGCGAGTGACCGGACTGCGCTACCCAAACCTCGGGGTGATGGGAGCGAGAGCAACGAGAGTGCCAGCAGCGAAGCGCAAGCGGAGCGTGTAACTAGCTATCGCGAGCGCTCGAAGGTGTCGCCGGAGATGACGGCAAGTGTCGGCCGCTCGTCACTCTGCGGGCGAACGGTGAGAACGATGTTGTCGGCGTCGTACGCTCGGACGTCTGGCCCTTATCGACCCAACACATGCCGTACGGCATGTTGGGCTATCTGGCTTCACCCTCTGAAAATGGGGGTCGACCCGTCTTGAAACGGGTAGTCCTATAATTTCGCTCGGGTTTTGTCGATGGCGACGACCAGATCGAACCTCGCTCGGGGCCGCACAATTCGAAAGTAGTGCGCCTCGGCCTCGTCCCAGCGGCCATGCCAGGCGAGCAGGAATTGCGGATTCTCTCGAGCCCGAAGCCGCGCCTCCCGAACGTCGGCGGGCGCTTCGACCAGCACGGAAATCGCGATCAAGTCCGCGAGCTCCGGCCGGGATGAGTAGGCACCTTCCAGAATGATGACCGGGGCGGGCTTCCTCTCCTCGACTTGGTTGCCCAAGGCATAGGTCCCGTCGGCCCGCGGGCCCGCGCCGAAATCAAAGGGTCTCCACCGCGCTGCCCTTCCAGCCAGCAAAGGCTCGAGCGCGTCACGCCGCATCCGCCGCCAGTCGATCGCCTCCCGCGCACGTTCCTCGGGCGAGCGCCCTTCCCATTCGGCGTTCGTGATCGACGCCGCGAAGAAATCGTCGCTCCCGACCACCACCGCCTCGACCAGCGCCGCGACGGCCGCGGCCAGGCTCGACTTTCCC
>DATFWU010000160.1:0-5018 GCA_035259005.1 Candidatus Eiseniibacteriota bacterium | reverse complement strand
GGCGGGCGAGCGCGCAAGCCGCGGCGACGCCGCCACGCGCGCGCGCGAAGCCGCCGAGTCGGCGCGCGTCCTGGGCGTGACGCGCGAGAACGCGGGGCTTCCCGATTTGGGTCTGCGCAAGGGCTCGCACGAGCAGATTCGCGCCGTGGTCGAGGCGCTGCGCCGCCATCGCCCGGCGCTCGTCCTGGCCCCCCATCCGGAGGAGGGCCATCCCGACCACGCGCACGCTTCGAGCCTGGTCGAGCGCGCCTGCTACGAAGCGCGCCTGGCCAAAGCCGACGGCGTGGGTGCGCCCCACGTCGTCGATCAGCTCCTCTTCGCCTGGCCGGGCGCGGGGGCGGCGCAAGCCGCGGGCGCGGGCGGTGGGGGAGCGCTGGGGGGCGGATTCGTGGTCGACGTGAGCGAGAGCTTCGCGGCCAAGCGGGCAGCACTCGCCTGCTACCGGTCGCAATTCGAAGGCGGAGGCGGAGCGCCCGAGACGCGGCTTTCGGCACCGGGCTTTCTCGATCTCGTCGAGGCGCGGGCGCGCGTGTGCGGCGCGGTCATCGAATCACGCTACGGCGAGGGCTTCACCTACCGCGGCGCCCTTCGCCTCACCCCGGCGCTCGCCGCCTGGCTGGGCGGGGAGGCGGTCGGCTCGGCGCGCGGGGAGCGCCCGTGAGCAAGCGCTCCCCCCGGCGCCGCGCGCGACGGCCGCGCAAGGTCGGCATCGCCTGCTACCCCACCTTCGGCGGCTCGGGCATCGTGGCCACCGAGCTGGGCTCGCAGCTCGCCCAGCGCGGTTACGAGGTGCACTTCGTCTCGCTCTCCCTGCCGTACCGGCAGAACCACTTCTCGCAGAAAGTATTTTTCCACGAAGTCGTCATCCAGCCCTATCCACTCTTTCAGACCTACTCGCCGCTCTCGCTCGCGCTGGCGGCCAAGATGTGCGAAGTGGCCGAGCACTACGACCTCGATCTCATGCACGTCCATTACGTGCTGCCGTTCGCGGCCAGCGCCTACCTGGCGCGCGAGCTGGTGAAGCCGCGCCGCCTGCCCGTGGTCACCACGCTGCACGGCACCGACATCACGATCGTCGGCCAGCAGCCCGAATTCACACGCCTCACGCGCTTCAGCATCGAGTCCTCCGACAAGGTGACCGCAGTCAGCAAGTTCTTACGCAAGCGCACGATCGAGAGCCTGGACATCCGGCGGCCCATCGAGGTGGTCTACAACTTCGTCGATACGGCCCGCTTCGCGCCGCGCAAGCGCCGCGCCAGCGTGCTGGCGCCCAGCGACGTGCCGGTGGTGATGCACGCCTCGAATTTCCGCCAGGTGAAGAACATCGAGACCCTGGTGCAGGTGTTCGCGCGGCTGCGCAAGCACGTGGCTTGCCAGCTGGTTCTGATCGGCGACGGCCCCGAGAAGGCGCACGCCGAGAACTTGTGCCGCGAGCTCAAAGTCGAGCGCCATGCCCTCTTCCTCGGCAGCCAGAACCTGATGGAAGAATTGCTGCCGCTCGCCGACGTGTTCTTCCTGCCCAGCCGCCAGGAATCGTTCGGGCTCGTGGCCTTGGAGGCGATGAGCGCCGGCGTGCCGGTCGTGGCCTCGAACATCGGCGGGCTGCCCGAGGTGGTGGAGGACGGTGTCACCGGCTTCCTGCACGATCCCGACGACGAGGTCGCGCTTTCGGCCTCGATCGAGCGGCTGCTCACCAACCAGCGCCTGCGCGCGCGCATGGGACGCGCCGCGCGGCGTGTCGCCCGGGAGCGCTTCCACGTCGACGACGCCGTGGACCACTACCAGGCGATCTACGAGAGCGCGCTCCGTTGAGCGCGGCCGGGTCACCGAAAGACTTCGACGCGCGCATTCTCCGCGCCGACGGAAGCGGCAAGCGCTTCTGCGCCCTCATCGAGGGCGCGAGCCACCCCATGGAGCCCAAGACGGCGGCCGGGCTCGCGCGCTTCCAGCCCGAGCGTCTGGCCTCGATTCTCGATCCGCCGCGTGCGGGGGAGAAGGCGGTGGCCGTGCTCGGCGTGGCCCATGACGCACCCGTGGTCGCGAGCCTCGACGGCGCCGCCGGCGCCGGATCGAACGCCCTCCTTCTCGGCACCGCACCCGTCGGAGGACGCTTGCCCAAGGCCTGGCGCCACTGGATCACGGGCGCCATCGAGCGCGGCTGGGACGTGTGGAGCGGTCTCCACGATCAGCTCCAAGACGACGCCGAGCTGGCCGGGCTCGCGCGGCGCTACGGGGCCCAGCTCGTCGACCTCCGCCACGTGCCGGAAAACCTGCCCGTGGCCGAGCGCCGCGCCGAATCGCTCGACGCCACCGTCGTCCTCACCGTGGGCTCCGATTGCAACGTGGGCAAGATGACGGCGGCGTGGGCGATCGCCGAGGAATTGCAGCGTCGAGGCGAAAACGCCGCCTTCGTGGCCACCGGACAAACTGGCATCCTGATCGCGGGCTGGGGCCTGGCCGTGGACCGGGTGCCGGCCGACTTCGTCGCCGGCGCGGCCGAGCTGCTCGTGCTCGAGGCGGCGCGGCGGGCCGACTGGGTGATCGTCGAGGGGCAGGGGTCGCTCATCCATCCTGGCTACTCCGGGGTGACGCTCGGCCTGCTCCACGGCAGCCTGCCCCGAAGCCTCGTCCTCTGCCATCAAGCTGGGCGCGACCACGTACGCTACGGCGGGAACCCGATTCCCTCCCTGGAGCGGCTCGTCTCCCTCTATGAGGAGGCGGCCGAGTGGATCGCGCCCGCCAAGGTGACCGGAATCGCCCTCAATACCTATGGATTGTCCGCCGAAGAGGCACAATCCGAGCGCCTGCGGGCCCACCAGGAGACCGGCCTTCCGGTCGCCGACGTGACAGTGGAGGGAGCCTCGGCTCTTGTCGAAACCATGATCAGGGCCCGTACGGTCGCCCGGGCCGAGGGGGGAAGGGATCGATGAAGGTTCGTTATCGGCCGCTCGAGCTGACCACCAAGCACGAGTTCCGGATCAGCCGCGGCGGCCGCGCGCTGTTCCAGAATCTCGTGGTCGAGATCGAGCGCCAGGGACGTGTCGGGCGCGGCGAGGTCGCGGCCGCGTCCTACCACGGCGAGACGCGCGAGACGGCGATGAAAGCACTCGCCGTGTGGGCGCCGCTCGTGGGCGACGACCCATGGGCGCGCGAGGCGATCGTGGCGCGCTGCCAGGAAGCTCTGCCGGGAAACCATGCCGCGCTCTCGGGGCTCGAGTGCGCGCTCTGGGACCTGTGCGGCCAGGAAGCCGGGCAACCGGTGTGGCGCTTGCTCGGCGTCGATCCGGCCAAGATGCCGATCTCCTCGCTCACCCTCGGCCTCGCCGACTGGCCGACCATGGAACAGAAGCTCGACGAAGCGCGCGACTTTCCCGTGCTCAAGATCAAGGTGGGAGGCCCCGACGACCTCGAGACCGTGAAGAAGATCCGCGCGCGCTCGAAGCAGCGCCTCACCGTGGACGCGAACGCGGCGTGGACCGTCGAGCAAGCGCTCGACCTCATCCCGCGCCTCGCCGATCTGGGCGTCGAGTTCGTGGAGCAGCCGCTGGCCATCGACGACCTCGAGGGCTTCCGCCGCCTGCGCGCCCTGTCCACGCTTCCCATCTACGCCGACGAGAGCATCGGCACCGCGCCAGACGTGATTCGCTTCCAGGACGCGGTCGACGGCGTGAACTTGAAGATCGCCAAATCGGGCGGTCTCGCCGAGGGCTACCGCGTGATCGCCACGGCGCGCGCGTGCGGGCTTGCCGTCATGATCGGCTGCATGATAGAGAGCAGCCTCGGGATCACCTCCGCCGCCCAGCTGGGGCCTCTCGTCGATCATCTCGATCTCGACGGGCATTGGCTCCTGGCCGACGATCCGTTCACCGGCATCGGCGGCGGCGCAGGAAAGCTCGTGCTCCCGACGGCCCCCGGTCTCGGAGTCGAGCCGAGGCTCGCGACGCCGGGCGCCCGGACGGGGTCTCGCGCGGGGGAGGCCGGTTGAGCCAGCGGCTCACGCTGTTCATCACCGCCATCTGCGTCGCCGCGGCCGTCATCTGGTTCCTGCTCCCGCCGCTGCTCGCGCCGGCCGATCTCATCCACTACGCGCTGTGGACCATCGCCTGCGTGGTGGCCGGCCTCCTGTGGCTGCCCACGGTCAGCGCCGAGGCCACGGACAGCATGGCCTCGACCGCCGACATGGCGGTGCTCATCCTCTGGGGCCTCACGCCCGCGCTCTACATCGTGCCCTTGTCGACGCTGCTCCAGAACGTGGGCCAGCGGCGCCCCTTCATCCGCGTCGTCTACAACTCGGTCATGATGGTGATCGTCACCGCGGTCTCGGGCGTCGTGTATCACGCGCTCGGCGGCCCGTCCGACGGCCTCTTCAACCACGTGGCGGCGGGGGAGTTCCGCACCTGGGGCGAGGAGCTCTCGCTCATCGTGCCCTTCGTGGCGCTGGGGCTCACCTACCGGGTCACCAACATCGTGCTCACCGCGGTTCCGGTGTCGTGGTCCACCGAGCGACCCTTCGGCAAGGTGATCACCGAGGACTTCATCTACGGCGAGCAGGTGCTCTCGGACCTGGCGCTCATCTTCCTCGCCCCGCTCATGGTGATCTCGTTCCTCTTCTTGCAGTACGTCGGCGTGCTCCTCTTCTACGCGCCCTTGGTCGTGATCCGCGACTCGCACCGGCGCTACGTCGAGCTCAAGCGCGCCCAGGACCAGATCATCCACAGCGAGTGCATGGCGGCCAAAGGCGAGATGGCGGCCGAGATCGGCCACGAGCTGTCGAACTACCTTGCCGTGATCAGCGGCCGCGCGCAGATTCTGGTCATGGAGGCGACGTCGTCGGAGAATCCCAAGCTCGAGCGCAACGCGCGCATGATCTACGAGCAGGCGGCCAACATGGCGATCCTGACGCGCGGACTCATGGACTTCTCGCACCGCGAGATCAAGATCCAGCGCGTCGACGTAAACGACCTGATCAGCCGCACGGTCGAGTTCGTGCGCCCGCAGAACAAGTACGACGGGGTCGA
>DATFWU010000159.1:0-9013 GCA_035259005.1 Candidatus Eiseniibacteriota bacterium | reverse complement strand
GGACGCCGAGTCGATCGCCAGGCGCGCCGAGCGCGCGTACGCACGATTTCTCATGGAGTATCTGCGCGAAGTAGGACGCGGCTCGGCAGGCGAGGCCACGCGCAATCCGTTGACCATAGGCCCCGGCGTGGAGGAGGCGCTGGCGGCCGGTCGCGGCCTCGTCATGTGCACGGCGCACCTCGGCAACTGGGAAATGGGTGCGCGCGCGCTCGCCCGTCTGGGCCGCCCGGTCACCATCGTCGCCGAGCCCCAGTACGCGCCCTCGTGGCGCGCGGCCGTGCGCGCATCGAAGCGCGCGGGCGGCATGGAAGTCGTCGCCCCGGACGTCTCGCCGCGCCCGCTCGTGCGCGCGCTCGAGCAGGGTGCGGTGATCGGCCTTCTGATCGACGTCATGCACTACGCGCACGGACGCGTGACGCGCGTGGCAGGCTTGGACGCCCCGCTGCCCACGGGGCCGGCGCGGCTCGCCGCTCTCTCCGGCGCGGTGCTCGCGGGCGGCACGTGCTTCCGCGTGGCCCCAGACCGATTCGCGAGCCAGCTCGCCGCCCTCGCCGGCACCGAGCGCGCTCCCGTGCGCGACGCGGACGCTTTGCACGCGGCCTGCGCGCGCTGGCTCCAGGATCTGCTCCTCGCGCATCCGGGCGAATGGTGCCTCTTCCGGCCGTTCTTCGAGCCGGCCGGGCTCGCGCGAGCGAGGCGGGCGGCGTGAAGATCGGCATCGTCTCCCAGTCCTACTATCCGCGTTTCGGTGGCGTGAGCGAGAACGTCGGGCACAGCGCCGCGGCCCTCGCCCGCCGCGGCCATGACGTCACCGTGATCACCGGCCATCCGTTCCACGTCGGCCATCCCGCGGGCGACGCCGATCCCGGTCTCGCCGGGCTCGAGCACGTGCGCGTGCGGCGCATCGGCACGGCCCTCCTTCTTCCCTTCCAGGGCGCCTTCGTCGACATCGTGGTCGCGCTTTCGCTGCGCGACGAGCTGGAAGCGATCTGGCGCGAGGAACGCTTCGATCTCGTGCACGTGCACCAGCCGATGACCTGGACCCTGCCCGCGCTCGCCACGATGACCAAGCCTGCGCCCCTGGTGGGCACCTTCCACGCCGCCGGCGGCCGAAGCCGTCTCTTCCGCTTCTTCCATAAGCAGTGCGCCTGGCACCTGGCTCGGCTCGATTGCCGCCTCGCCGTCTCGCCGGCCGCCCGCCGCTTCATCGCGCAGGAATTCGGCGAAGCCCCTCTCGTCCTGCCCAACGGCGTGGACACCGAGCGCTTCCATCCCGGAGCGGCCATGCCCCAGGGCGCGCGCGACGGGCGCTTCACCGTGCTCTTCGTCGGACGACTCGATCCGCGCAAGGGCTTGGGCGTCTTGCTCGGCGCCTGGCCGCGCGTCGTCCAAGAGCTCGAGGGCGAGGCCAGGCTCAACGTCGTCGGATCCTCCGCGCTCGCGCCCCTCGTCCGCGCCGCGGTGCCGCGCGACGTGCGTCACACGGTTCACTTCGCCGGCGCCGTGCCCTCGCGCGGGCTCGCCGGCTGGTACGCGGCCAGCGACCTCTTCGTCTCTCCGGCCACCCGCAACGAATCGTTCGGCATCGTGCTGCTCGAGGCCATGGCGAGCGGCAAGCCGATCGTGTGCTCGGATCTCCCGGGCTATCGCGCCGTGTGCCGCCCGCGCTCGGAAGGATTGCTGGTGCCGCCCGGCGATCCGCAAGCGCTGGCCGCGGCCATCACGGCGGTGGCGCGTGACACCAAGCTCGCCCGCACCCTGGGCGAGCGCGGCCGCCGCCGCGCCGAAGCCTTCGACTGGCAGCGCATCGCCTCCGCCCTCGAGTCCATCTATCGCGACGTGCTCGCAGGACGCGGCGCGCGCACGCCTGCCGATCTCCCTCCGCTCGAGGCCGTGCCCGTCGAGGAGCGCGTAACCCTCTGAACACGCGCTGGCTCACCCCGGCTCTCCTGGTTCTCTTCTTGGCGCAATTTCTCTCGATTGCCGGCGACCGCATTCACCATCTGGCGCTGGTCTCGCTGCTTTCCTCGGGCGCCGATTCCGCCGCCAACCTGGCCTGGCTCGGCGTGGCGATGCTCTTGCCGTCGTTGTTGCTTTCGCCTTTCGTGGGGCCGTTGGTCGACCGCTGGCGCCTGGTCAGCGTGCTGGTTGTGGCCGACGCTCTGCGCGCGGTGGTCGTCGCGTTCATGCCTCAGGTCGCCGGCGTTCCCGCGATTCTGAGCCTCGTGTTCGTCGGCTTCGTCCTCAATTGCTTCTTCCTGCCGGCGCGCTCGGCGTTGCCGCCCCAGCTCGTTGCCGAGCCCAATCTCCTGCGCGCCAACGCGCTGCTCACTCTAGGTGGCGTGGCGGCGACCATCGTGGGCTCGGGCTTCGGCGGAAAGATCGTGGATGCCATCGGCTGGAAGAACGCCCTTTACCTCGATGCCGCGACGTTCGCGATCTCGGCGGTCATGCTCTCGACGCTGTGGGGCCGGACACGACCCTCGCCGCGCCGCCGTCCGCTGCGCGCCGGACGCTACTTCGTGCTGGTCAGCGCCGGCCTCTTGTTCCTCGCGCGCTCGCCCCGAGCGCGGCGCGCCATGCTGGCTTCGATCGGCACCTGGGTGGGTGGCGGATTCCTCTTCGTGGCCGGCGCGCTACACGCGCAATCGGCGCCCGGCCGTGTCGGCTCGATCGGCGCTTTGATGGCGGTGTTCGCCGGCGGACTCGCTCTGAGCGCGGGCTGGGCGATGACACGGCGCGACATCTCCTCGCGCTGGGCGCTCGGTGGCGGATTGCTGGGCGCGGCGATCGGCCTCGCCGCTTTCGCGGCGTCGCAGACCTTCTGGCTCATGGCAGGCGCTGCCCTGTGGACCGGTCTCTGCGTCGGGCCCCTGCTCGCTTGCGCGGAAACCGAGCTTCAGCGCGCCGCCGGCCCGCGCCGCCGCGGCCGTGTGTTCGCAGGGCGCGATTTCGGCTCGCGCGCGGCGTTCCTGGTTTCGCTGGGCGCGGCGGGAGCGCTGACGCCAAGATGCGGAGCGGGGCTCGCACTCCTCGTGGGTGCGCTTGCGCTGGCGGTGATCGGAACGGTGGCGATGACGACTCATCGGAATGCCGCGGACCGCGGTTCGGCCGTGGCGTGACCCTGTCACGATGAGCTGCACGTAGCGAGTCTTCCCCTCAGCACTCCCTTCGGCGATCGAACATCGTCTCTTCGCGGGCTTCGTCTTCGCCGTACACGGGCACGGCGGGTGGCGGTGCGAGCCAGGCGACGCCGGGCGCGACGTTCTCCAAGGCCCGCCGCAAGGCCCGCGAGGCCGACTGCGCGCCGTGGCGCTCGCGCAGCATGGCGTAGGCCTCGAGCAAGGGCTCGCCCCACTCGGCCCACAGCGCCTGGCGCTGGCAGGCGCTCTGCCAGCGGGCTGGACTCTTCGAGATGATCGACGAGATCAGGTCGTCGGCCTCGGCGCGCGCGCCCACCGAGAAGGCCGAAGCGCAGCGCGGACAGCGCACGCGCCCGCCCCAGGGCGGCATGAGATCGGCCGGCATGCCGTATTCGGCGCGGCACGACGGGCAGCTCACGCGCTCGACCGAGCCCTGTGCTGCCTCCTCGTTTTCCTCGCGCGCCGTGGCGCCGATCACCTCGCCCAACGTCGGCGGGCGGCCCTCGCGGGCAGAGACCGCGTCACGCCGCACGTGCACGCGCGGCTCAGCCGACCAATCCTCGGAACTGGTGCGGGACGTCATCCCGTCGGACTCCATGACACCTCCTCGTGAAAGCGCGCCGAAAGCGCGCGGCGAAGCGGTCCATGCTCCGCGTGCTCCAACTCGGGATCGGCGCCAAGAACGGCCCGGGCGTCCGCTTGCGCCTCTCCCAACAGCGCCGCGTCCTTCGCCAGATCGGCGACACGGAAGCGCGGCAAACCAGTCTGCATCGTTCCCCACAGCTCGCCCGGTCCGCGCAAGCGCAGGTCCTCTTCGGCGAGACGAAAACCGTTCTGGGTCGAGGCCACGACGCGCAGGCGCTCTTGGGCCTCGGGGCCGATCGACGGTCCGGCCATCAAGATGCAAGTCGAGACGTGCTCGCCACGGCCGATCCGGCCGCGCAGCTGATGAAGCTGGGCGAGCCCGAAGCGCTCGGCCTGCTCGATCAGCATCACGGTGGCGTTCGCCACATCGACCCCGACTTCGACCACCGTGGTGGCCACGAGCCCGCGGATCTTGCCGCTCGCGAACTCGCTCATGACGCGCTGGCGCTCTTCGCCCTTGAGCCGTCCATGGAGCAGCCCCCACTTCCAGCGCTTGAGCAGCGGATGCTTCGACAGGGCGTCGTGGGTGGCGGTGGCGGCGCGCAGATCGGCCTTCTCGCTCTCTTCGATCACGGGCAGGACGACGTAGATCTGACGGCCAGCCGTCAGCTCGGAGGCCAGGAATTCGTACACGCGCTCGCGCTTCGCTTCCTCGGTGACGCGGGTGCGCACGCGCCCACGACCCGGGGGTTTTTCGTCGAGCGTGGAGATGTCGAGATCGCCGAAGCAGGCGAGCGCGAGCGAGCGCGGAATCGGCGTGGCCGACATGACGAGCACGTCCGGGGTTTCGCCCTTGCCGGCGAGCGAAGCCCGCTGGCGCACGCCGAAGCGGTGCTGCTCGTCGACGATCACGAGCCCCAGTCGCTTGAACTCGACGCCCCCTTGAATGAGAGCGTGCGTGCCCACGACGAGCTCGGCTTCGCCCGATTGGACGGCAGCCAGCGCCTTTCGCCGCCCGGCCAACGGCCCGCGCCCGGTCAAGAGCACGGTCGTGAGCTCGAAGTCTTTCGTGAGCTTCTCGACGGTGTGGAAGTGCTGCTCGGCCAGGATCTCCGTCGGCGCCATCAGGGCCGCTTGGTAGCCGGCTTCGATGGCGTGCAGGGCGGCGATCAGCGCGACCACCGTCTTGCCCGAGCCCACGTCTCCCACCAGCAACCGCTGCATCGGCTTGGTCGAGCGCTGGTCGGCCAGGATCTCGCCCACGATGCGCTTTTGCGCCGAGGTGAGCCGGAAGGGCAGGCCGCGCACGAAGGCCCGCGCCCGCTCCGAGCCGACGGCGGTGACAAAGCCCGAGGATTGGGCCTCGCGTCGCGCACGGCGCAGGGCGAGTAGCGCCTGGACGAGGAACAGCTCTTCGTAGGCGAGCCGGCGGCGCGCGCGATCGAGCGCGGCGTCGTCGGCCGGAAAGTGAATGTCGTGCAGGGCGCGCGCGATCCCCTCGAGGTCGCGCTCGGAGCGTAGCTCGCCGGGCAGCGGATCCTCGACCAGGTCACCCGCCTGCTCGAGCGCCGTGTGCACGAGGCCGCGCATCACCTTGGCGGAGAGCCCCGCGGTCAAGGGATGCACGGGAATGATGCGACCGGCGTGCAACAGCTCGCGCTCCTCGGAGCCCAGCACTTCGAACGTGGGGTTGGCAAGCGAGCGCGCCCCCGAGAATTCCGGCACGCCGGAGAGCGCCATTTCGTCGCCCAGGCTGATCACGCGCGACAGGAATCCCTGTCCGAACCAGGTCACCTGCACCGCACCCGAGCCGTCGTCGACACGGGCCAGGAAGTCGCTGCGACCGGGGCGCCGACGCTCGCGCGCAGCGGTCACCTTGCCGATCACCGTGGCCAGGCGCCCAGGCACGAGATCGCGCACGCGGACCACGTTGCGCGCGTCCAGGTAGTCGCGCGGCACGTGGCGCAAGAGGTCTTCGACCCGGCCGATGCCAAGCTTGGCGAAGCGCTCGGCGCGCTTGGGGCCCACGCCGGGCAGGTACTGGATGGGTGTTTCGGGGCCGACCCGCCTCTCGCTCACCGGCCCCGCCTTGCCGCCTGCCTCCGGGGCGTGATAGTCTGCGCGGGTTCCGCCGGGGCCCGCGGGCCCCGGTTCCTTTTGCAGACGTTTTCGATTCGGAGGAGCATCGTGGCTTTTGCGTGTGATGTGTGCGGGAAGGGCATCGGCCGTGGCCACAAGATCAGCCACGCCCACAACGTCTCGCGCCGGACCTGGAAGCCGAACCTGCAGCGCGTTCGCGCCATCGTCGACGGGCGGACCAAGCATCTCAGAGTGTGCACCCGCTGCCTGCGGTCGAACCGCGTGCAGAAGGCGCCCGCCACGCGCCTGGGCCGTCCGGCCCGCGCCAAGGCTTCCGCGTAAGCTTCGCTTTCCCCCTCATCCGGCGTACCCCTCCTCCATCGCTTCCTCGCCCAGTCCGCCCGCGTGCGCGCGGGCCAGGGGATGAAGCGGATCCAACCGGAGGACGGCTTTCCATTCCTTTTTCGCTTCCCTCTCGCGCCCGCTCGCGGCCAAGAGCGCGGCGCGCTCGGCGCGTGCCTCGGCGAATCCCGGGTTGACCTCGAGGGCGCGCTCGCACGCCGCCAGAGCGCCCGGATCGTCGCCCGCTTCGCGCCGGGCGCGCGCCAGGGAGAGCCAGGCGTCGGCGTAGTCCGGAATCCCGCGCACAGCTTGCTCGAGCTCATCGCGTGCTTCGCACGCGGCACCGCGCGACAGGAGCGCTTGGCCGAGCCGGAAGCGCGCGAGCCCGTAGTCGGGCGCGATCTCGAGCGCGCGCCGGAAGGATTCTTCCGCTTCGCGCGCCTTGCCGGTCGCGAGCAGGGCGACGCCGAGGCCATAGTGGATATCCGGATATTCGGGCAGCCGCGTGCGCGCGCGCTCCAGGTCTTTGGCCGCGCGCTCGGCGTCTCCCATGCGCAGCGCGAGCCACGCCATGTCCATCCAGGCGCGCGGGGCTTCGCGACTTTCGCCCAGGCTCTTGCGGAACTGCTCGAGCGCATCGACGTCACGCCCCTGCGCAACCAGGCACAGCGAGAGCAAGCGGCGTGCGCGCGCGAAGCGCGGATTCTTTTGCAGCGCGCGCTCCAGCGTGCGCGCCGCTTCGGCGGCGTCGCCGGTCTGGAACACGGCGGCGGCGCGGAAGTAGAGCAAGTCCGGATAGTCGGGACCAAGCTCGAGCGCTTCTTCGAAGTCGCTCAAGGCGTCGAGCGCGCGCCCCAGCACCAAGTAGGCGATGCCGCGGCGCACCCGCGCTTCGAGATAACGCGGGTTGATCTCCAAGGCGCGTGACAGCTCGGCGGCCGCCTCCTCGTGGCGGCCGGCCTCGGCCAGCAGTCCCGCCAGGCGCGCCCGCAAGTCGGGAAAGCGCGGCTCGGCCTCCACGGCGCGCGCCAGGTCCGCGATGGCGCCCACGCGATCGCCCTGCGTGTAGTGCTCGAGCGATTGCTCGAGAAGCCTTTGCGCCATGGAGCGGCGCTCGCCGGCATGGCGCAGACACTCGCGTGCCTCGGTCGAGAGCCCGGTCCAAGGATCCATTTCCCATTCATCCGGAAGCTCGAAGCCCTGCTGGCGCGCGCGCTCCAGGGACGCCTTCGCCGACTCGGACTGGCCGAGCCGGTCGGCGCACACGGCGGCGAGCAAACGCGCTTCCAAGAAATCAGGAGACAAGACGAGGGTGCGCTCGCATTCGGCGAGCGCCTCCTCGACGCGGCCCGTGCGCTCCAGCAGGGCCGCCAGGTGATAGCGCAAGTCGGCGTAGTCGGGATTGGAATCGAGAGCGCGGCGTAGCTCGTGCTCCGCCGCGCCCAGATCCCCGGCCCGCAGGTGCGCGAGCGCCAGATTGCCGCGCGCCTCGGCCGCGTAGAACACGCCCAGGCTGTAATCCGGATCCTGCGTGTCGCCGATCGAGGCCAAGGCCTCCTCGAAGGCACGCACGGCCTCCGCGTACTCGCCCCGGTTGTAATGGACGATGCCGCGGTTGTAGTGGCGATTGCGGCCCAATCGCCGGAGTCCGGACCAGAACGCCATGGTCGGCCTGGATCCTCTAGTCGGCCTGCCGGCGCAGGAAGGCCGGCACGTCGAGATCGGCGCCCGAAGGCACGCTCAAACGACGCTGGCCATGACGCCACAACGCCGGACGCTTGAGGTCGGGCGACAAGGAATAGTCTTCGGCCAGATCGCCGACCTCGCGACCGCGGTGATCCTTCTCACCGGCGCGCGCCTCGGCCCGCCGCGACGTGCCGCCGAAGCCGGTGGCGATGACGGTGACCACCATCTCGCCGTCCAGCGTCGGATCGATCACCGCGCCGAAGATCACGTTGGCGTCGGCGCCCGAAGCCTCGAGCACCACCTGCGACGCCTCGTTCACCTCGTGCAGGCTCAGATCTCGCCCGCCCGTGATGTTGAGGAGCACGCCGGTGGCGCCGGTGATGGCCATGTCCTCGAGCAAGGGGCTCGCGATCGCCTGGCGCGCGGCGGCCGTGGCGCGGTCGGCGCCGGAAGCGCGGCCCGTGCCCATGAGCGCGTTGCCCTGCCCGTGCATGATGCTGCGCACGTCGGCGAAGTCGAGGTTCACGAGACCCGGCACCGTGACCAGGTCGGAGATGCCCTTGGTGGCCTTGAGCAACACCTCGTCGGCCACCGCGAACGCCTCGGTCAGCGGCATGTCGCGCGCCACGACCGAGAGCAGGCGCTCGTTGGGGATCACGATCAGCGTGTCGACTTCGGCACGCAATTCGTCCATGCCCTCATCGGCCTGGCGCTGACGACGGCGGCCCTCAAAGGTGAAAGGCTTCGACACCACGGCCACGGTGAGCGCGCCGGTCTGGCGCGCCAGGCGCGCCACGACGGGAGCCGCTCCGGTGCCCGTCCCGCCGCCCATGCCGGCGGTGATGAACACCATGTCGGCATGCTCGAGGGCCTCGGAGATGAGCGACTCGTCCTCCTCGGCGGACGCGCGGCCCACCGCGGGATCGCCTCCCGAGCCCAAGCCGCGCGTGCGGTCCGGGCCCAGCTGCAGCTTGACCGGCGCGCGCGACTGTTCGAGCGCCTGCAGATCCGTGTTCGCGGTCATGAACTCCACGCCCGAGAGGTCGGCCGCGATCATGCGATTGACCGCGTTCCCCCCGGCGCCGCCCACGCCGATGACTTTGATGGACGCCGACCGCTTTCTCGGCTGCGCTTCGATCTCGAACATGGCTTCGTTCCTCCCTGAAGGAATGCTGGGC
>DATFWU010000158.1:0-12835 GCA_035259005.1 Candidatus Eiseniibacteriota bacterium | reverse complement strand
CTTCATCGTGACCATGATCTTCCGCGTCAAGGTGCGCGAGACCTACCGCGACGTGCGCACGCGGCTGGCGCGCATGAACTCGTATCTCAACGAGAACCTGACCGGCATGAGCACGGTGCAGATCATGAACCGCGAGGAGCGTAACTTCGCCGAGTTCAGCGCCATCAACGCGGGTCATCGCGACGCCAACCTGCGCTCGATCTTCTATTACGCGGTCTTCTATCCGACGATCGAGCTGATCGGCGCCTTCGCCACCGGCCTCATCATCTGGTACGGCGGCCGCCAGGTGATGTGGTCGGGGCTCAAGCTCGGCGAACTGGTGGCGTTCCTGCAATACACCCAGCGCTTCTTCCGCCCCATTGCCGACATCTCGGATAAGTACAACATCCTGCAGTCCGCCATGGCGTCCTCCGAGCGCATCTTCGATCTGCTCGACGCCAACATCGAGCTGCCCGAGCCGGCCGCGCCCGAGCGCCCGGAAAATCTCAAGGGCGAGATCCGCTTCGAGCACGTGGAATTCTCGTACAAGGCGGGCGAGCCCGTGCTGCGCGACGTTTCGATCACCGTGGCGCCCGGCGAGAAGGTGGCGATCGTGGGCGCCACGGGCGCCGGCAAGACCACGATCATCAATCTCCTTTCGCGCTTCTACGACGTGAGCGGCGGGCGCATCCTGGTCGACGGCATCGACGTGCGCGAGGGGGATGTCAAAGTGCTTCGTCGCTCGATCGGGGTCGTCTTGCAGGACGTCTTTCTCTTCTCGGGGACGATCGAGGACAATCTTCGCCTGGGTGACGAGTCGATCTCGCACGAGCGCATCGTGACCGCGGCGCGCCAGGTGCACGCCCATCCCTTCATCGAGCGCTTGCCCGAAGGCTACGGGAGCCTCGTGCGCGAGCGCGGCGCCGGTTTCTCCGTGGGCGAGAAGCAGCTCATGTCGTTCGCCCGCTGCCTCACCTTCGATCCGCACATCCTGGTGCTCGACGAGGCGACCTCCTCGGTCGACACCGAGACCGAGCTCTTGATCCAGGACGCGCTCCGCAAGCTCATGGCCGGGCGCACGTCGGTCGTGATCGCCCACCGCCTGTCGACCATCCAGGACGTGGATCGCATCGTGGTCCTGCACAAGGGCCAGGTGCGGGAGACGGGAACCCACCAGGAGCTGCTCGCCCAGCGCGGCATCTATCACCGGCTCTACGAGCTGCAATACCAGTCGCAGGAGCGAGTCGCCGGCGCGCCGGCGCAGCGGGCGATCGCGGAGTAGGCCTACTTCAGCGAGGCGCCGACGTGCTCCTCGGCGTGGTACGAGGAGCGCACCAGCGGGCCCGACTCACAGTGTTCGAAGCCCAGATCGAGGGCGATGCGCTTGTACTCGGCGAACTCGTCGGGGTGCACGTAGCGGAACATCGGAATGCGCTGCTGGCGGGGCTTCAAATACTGCCCGATGGTGACGATCCGCACCTCGTGGGCGCGCAGATCCTGAAGCGTGGCCACCACCTCTTCGGACGTCTCGCCGAGCCCCACCATAATGCCCGACTTGGTCTTCGACGTGCCGTAGGTGTGCGCGCGCCGGAGCAGCTCGAGGGTGCGTGTGTAGACGGCGCCCGGGCGCACGCGGCGATAGAGCCGCGGCACGGTCTCGATGTTGTGATTGAGCACCTCGGGACGCTCCTGCATGACGACGTCGAGCGCGTTCCAGTCGCCTTGGAAGTCGGGAATCAAGACCTCGACCGAGCAGCCGGGATTGAGGCGCCGCACTTCGCGGATGCAAGCCGCGAACTGAGCCGCGCCCTGATCCGAGAGATCGTCACGCGTCACCGAGGTGATCACGGTGTGGCGCAAGCCGAGCGAATGCACGGCCTCGGCGAGCCGCGTGGGCTCGCCCTGGTCGGGCTCTTCCGGCTTGCCCTGAGGCACGGCGCAGAAGGTGCAGCGACGCGTGCACAGGTTGCCGAGGATCATGAACGTGGCCGTCCCGCGTCCCCAGCACTCACCGATATTGGGACAGCGCGCGCTTTCGCACACCGTATGCAGGCCCGCGAGCACGGGCTTCATGCGCGAAATCGCGTTCACGTCCCGGAGCTTGACCTTGAGCCAATCCGGACGTCGTTCGGGCTCGGCGAACCCCGTACCGGCCATGGACCCGGCCGCCGGGGCCGAGCAGCAGACGTCCCCCTCGGACGGGCCGGTGGAGCGGGAAAAGCTCAATGGAATCGTTGCCAATGGGCTCCTCGGGGCGGGGTCCCGCCCAGGCTTCGTACCGTTTCCGGACCTTTTGGGGCCCGGGTTCGAGGGCAGTCTAGGTTACCTACGGCCCTTGCACCAGATCCTCCACGCGAGGGACGATTGACACCCCCAAGGTCGGGATTCTAAAGTTAATGGCACCTAAATACCGCGTCCGCCGCATTCCCGAAAACTTGCGGCCTTCCTGGGGCGCCCAGACAACTTCGCGAAGAGGCTCAACGATGTCCCTCGGGGAAAGAATCCGCACGCTCCGGCGTCGTCGCGGCCTGACGGTCCAGGGATTGGCAACAGCTTGTGGTCTATCGAAGGGATTCATCAGTCAGGTCGAGAACGGTCGTACTTCACCCTCGCTCAGTACGTTGGTCGATCTCGCCCGCGTACTCAGCGTCTCTCCTGCATTCCTTGTCGCCAACGGTTCGCCCGGCACGCACGTCACGCGCGCCAACGGCCGCGGAGCGACGTCGCCGCGTGGCGCGAGCGCCACGTTGCTCTCCGAGCTGCCGCAGCGCTCGCTCGATCTGTATCTGGTCGAGATCGCTCCCGGTGGCGCCATCGAGGGACAGCCTCTCGATGACTCGGGCGAGCAGGCGGCGCACGTCCTCGTCGGTCGCGTCCGCGTGACGAACGGGAGCACGCAGGCCGATCTCGGACCGGGCGACACCGGTCACTGGAGCGAGTGCTCCGGCATCACGGTGACGAACCTGGGCGCCGAGCCGGCGAAGATCGTGCTCGCGACCTTGTGCGCCGCCGCCGCTGCCGCGGCTCGCGCCGGGGAGGGCTGAGCCAGGACCGGTGGTCCGACACTTCCTGCGCGACACTTACTACACGGCCCGGGAGTTCTCGGACAACGCACGCCTCTTCCTCGTCTCGACGTTCTTGTCGTGGTCGGGATACGCGGTCAACCAGGTCCTCTTCAATCTCTATCTGACCGAGGGCGCTTATCGCGAAGCGTTCATCGGCCGCTGCCTTTCCATGGTCGGGCTCGGCGTGGGGCTGGGCGCGGTTCCGGCGGGCTTTCTCTCCGACCGCATCGGCCGGCGCCTGTGCTTGCTGATCGGGAGCCTGGGCCTGGGAGCGAGCTATCTGGTGCGGGCTTTCACCTTGGAGCCCGCCGTGCTCCTGGGAGCCAACTTCGCGGCCGGCGCCTTCTTCGCCCTGGTCACGATCTCGACCTCTCCCTTCCTCACCGAGAATTCCGAGTCGCACGTCCGCAGCCACTTGTTCAGCGCGCACTTCGTGGTGACGCTGACGGCGGGCGTGGTCGGCAATCTGCTGGGCGGACGGATTCCGGAGCTCCTTCTCCACGACGCGCCCGGCTTCTTCCCCTCGCTGCTTCCCGCCTATCGATGGACGCTCGCCGCCAGCGGCGTGGCCACGATGCTCGCGGTGTGGCCGCTCTTGTACGTGCGCGAGGTGCCACCGGAGATCGGTGACCCCTCCAAGCCGCGCACATCGGTTCGTGAGGCCACTCCCGTGCTCGCCAAGTTCGGCCTCATCTATTTGCTGATCGGCACCGGTGCCGGCCTCGTGATCCCGTTCTTCAATCTTTACTTTTCGCGGCGCTTCAACTGCACGAGCGGACAGATCGGCGTGTTCCATTCCGGGAGCCAGGTCCTGACCGCGCTGGTGGCGCTGACCGGGCCATGGCTCGCCAAGCGCTTCGGTGCGCTCCGCTCCGTGACCTGGCTGCAGCTCGCGTCGTTGCCGTTTTTGGTCACGCTTGGTTTCGAGCGCACGCTGGGGGTGGCGGTGGCCTGCTTCTGGGCGCGCGCCTGCCTCATGCAGACGGCCTCGCCGCTCGTGAACCACTTCACCATGGAGTCGGTGCCGGCCGATCTGCGCGCCCGCACGACGGGGCTCACCAACATGCTCTGGCAGCTCGGGTGGGCCGCGAGCGCTTCCCTCTCCGGCGTGCTCATGATGAAGTACGGCTACGATTATCCGTACTATCTGACCGCCGTGCTGTATGGTGCGGCGGCGATTCTTTTCTATCGCATGTTCCGCACGCGCCCCGCTACGGTGGGTGCGGTCGCGGGCATGGGAGAGCGCAAGGCAGCGGTCTAGAAGGGCAGCTCAGCCCCACCCATTTCCCAGGAGTACAAAATGCGCCGGGTTCTCCTCGCCGCCCCGGTTCTGTTGATCGCTACTTCCGCTCTCGCCAGTCCGGTGAATCCCTCCCTGTTTCAGGATCTCAAGTGGCGCCTCATCGGTCCGTTCCGAGGCGGGCGCGTGTTGGCCGTCGCGGGCGTCTCCGGCGAGCCCGACCACTTCTACTTCGGATCGGTCAACGGAGGAGTCTGGGAGACTCTCAATGCCGGCCGCACCTGGGAGCCGATCTTCGACACCGTGCCCGTAGGCACGATCGGCGCCCTCGCGGTCGCCCCATCGAACCCGCGCGTGATCTTCGTGGGAACCGGCGAGGCCGACATGCGCTCGGACATCGCCCAAGGTCACGGGGTGTACCGCTCGAGCGACGGCGGCCATTCCTGGAAGTTCGTGGGCTTGGGCGACACGCAGCAAATCGGGCGCATCCAGATCGACCCGCATGACCCGGACGTCGTCTATGTCGCCGCACTCGGGCACCCCTACGGTCCGAACACGGAGCGCGGTCTCTTCAAGTCGACGGATGGCGGAGCCCACTGGACGAAGGTCCTGGGTCCAAATGCCAACACGGGCGCGATCGACGTGGTGCTCGAGCCCGGTCATCCGAATGTGGTGTATGCGTCACTCTGGCAAACACGGCGCACGCCCTGGAACATCTATCCCCCTTCGAACGGGCCGGGGTCGGGACTCTACCGCTCGAGCGATGGCGGATCGCACTGGACGCGTCTCGTGGGGAACGGCTTCGCCGCGAAGCCGGCCCGCATCGGCATCGCGGTGGCGGCGAGCCAGCCTTCGCGTGTCTATGCGGTGGTCGATGCCGAAGACGGCGGTCTCTATCGCTCCGACGATGGCGGCGACCACTGGGCGCGTGTCAGCGGCGACACACGCATTTGGCAGCGCGGATGGTACTTCGCCGGCGTAACGGTGGATCCCAAGAACGCCGACCAAGTCTACGTCTGCAACACCAACCTCTACCGCTCCGACGATGGCGGGAAGACGATGGTGCCGATCGAGGGCGATGCCACGGGCGACGACTTTCACACGCTGTGGATCGATCCCGCCGACCCCTCGCGAAGAATCCTCGGTACCGATCAGGGAGCCGTCGTGAGCGTGGATGGCGGCCAAACGTGGAGCTCCTGGTACAACCAGCCCACCGCCCAGGTCTACCACGTGTCGACCGACGATCGGTTTCCGTACTGGGTCTACGGCTCGCAGCAGGATGCCGGCGCCGTGGGCTTGCCGAGCCGCACGAACACGTTCGACGGCATCACCCTCGAGCAGTTCAACGAGGTCACGGTCGGCGGCGAGTCTCACAACATCGCGCCCGATCCGCTCGATCCCCAGACGATTTACGGCGGCACCGTTGACAAGCTCGACCTGCGCAGCGGGCAGACGCGCTCGATCGATCCCACCGCCGCCTTCCCCGAGCAGTGGCGAAGCGTGTGGACCCTTCCGCTCGCGTTCTCGCACCGTGATCCGCACGTGCTCTACTTTGGGCGACAGAAGGTGTTTCGGACCGCGGACGGCGGGGAGCATTGGACTATCATCAGTCCGGATCTGACGCGCGAGAAGCCGGGTGCTCCCGCCAATCTCGATTCCGCGAGCGCGAAGCACGAGGAAGGGCTCGGGCCGCGGCGCGGCGTGGTGTACGCGCTGGCGCCGTCATTCGTGGCCGACCGTACGTTGTGGGCGGGGACCGATGATGGCCTGGTCTGGCGCACGCGCGACGAGGGAACACACTGGGAGAACGTCACTCCACGCGCGCTCACTCCGTGGTCGAAGGTCGGCATCATCGAGGCGTCGCACTTCGACGACCAGACCGCGTACTTGGCCGTCGATCGGCATCGGCTCGACGACCGCCGGCCTTACGTCTATCGGACTCACGACGGCGGCAAGAGCTGGCAGCTGGCAGTGCAAGGCATTCCATCCGGGCACTTCGTCAACGCGGTGCGCGAGGATCCCCAGCGCCGGGGCCTGCTCTACGCCGCCACGGAAGAAGGCGTAAACGTCTCCTTCGACGACGGCGATCACTGGCAGTCGCTGCAGCTCAATCTTCCGGTCACTTCGGTGCGCGATCTCCTGGTGCACGGCGACGATCTCGTCATCGCCACCCACGGGAGAAGCTTCTGGATCCTCGACGACATCACCCCGCTGCGCCAGCTGGGTGGCGAAACACCCGTGCTCTTCCAGCCGGCAACCGCCCTTCGCGCGCGACCCGCCGGCTTCACGGGCACTCCGATGCCCAAGGACGAGCCGGTCGCGCCCAATCCGCCGGTGGGTGCCGTGATCGACTACGCGCTCGCGCACAAGCCGTCACAGCCGATCACGCTCGAGATTCACGATGCCTCGGGGACATTGGTTCAGCACTACTCGAGCGCCGATACGGTGGTGAAGCCGGACTTGGCGAAGATGCGCATGGCGCCGCAGTGGTTCGTTGCCGCTCCGCATCTCGAGACAGCACCGGGCATGCACCGCTTCCTCTGGTCGCTCCACTACGCCGCTCCCCCCTCCGGGGACAGTCCGCGCCCGAGCGAAGGAGTGTGGGCGCCGCCCGGACGCTACCGCGTGACATTGACCGTCGACGGAAAGGCGTTCGATCGAACCCTCACCGTGGCGCCCGACCCCCGCGTGAAGCTGGACGCAGCCGTCTATCGCGAGCAGTTCGAGCTGGCGCGCCGCGTCGAAGCGACGTTGGCGCCGATCACGAACGCCTCGACGAAGGCAAGTAGTCTGCGCAAGCAGGTCGTGGAACTCCGCAAGAGCGCGGGCCCAGGGCTCGCCGATACCCTCGACTCGTTCCAGGCGAGGCTGACCACGCTGTCGGGCGAGGAGCCGACGACCAACCCGGCCAATGCCTCCGCGTTCCCGCCCAAACACATCGAGAGTCTGCGCTGGCTTTCCGGCGCGCTGGGGAATCTTCAGCGGATGGTGGACGGCGCCGACGCGCCCCCCTCGCCGCACGCGCGCGAGGCCTATGCCAAGCTGCAGCCGATGGTGGATTCGACGCTCGCCGCCTGGTCCCGCTTCCTCGCGGTGGATCTCGAGTCGCTGAATCAGGCGTTGCGTGCCGCGGGACAAAAGCCGATCACCATCGGCTCCTAGGAGCGCTTTCCTTGCTTGCGAAGCGGCTTGCGCGGTCGCGGCGCCGGACGCTTCAATCCCCTGCCCCAGCGCTCGATGGCTTGCGCCACGTCGTTGAAGGAACGGCCGCTCTCCGTCAATTCATAGGTGACGCGCACGGGTGGGCCGGGCTCGACGCGGCGCACGACCAATCCGCGCTCCTCGAGCACTTTCAATCGGGCCGAGAGGATCTTGTCGCCGGGGCCCTGGGTTCGCTCCCGGATCTCGGTGAAGCGGTAGGGCCCGCCCTGAAGCGAGTTCAAGATCAATGCGCACCACGGCTTGCCCAGAATGTCGAGGGCGTTCTGGAACGTCTGACAATGGGAATCGACCGTCTTCATGGCGAGAATCCTGGGTGATCCGCTTTCCTCTGTAAAGCAACGAGTCCCACGAACCGTTTCTTCTGATTCGCTATCTAAAGGAAAGTAACATGCCTTTGGCTAGCACATCGACCACAAGGAGGAAACCGTGGATCTCGCTCTGCTCCTTCTTCGCCTGGTCGTGGGTCTGACGTTCGTGGCCCACGGCACGCAGAAGCTCTTCGGCTGGTTCGGCGGTTACGGCCTCGCCGGCACCGGCGGCTTCCTGGAACAGCTCGGCTTTCACCCCGGCCGGCGCGCCGCCTGGATGGCCGGACTCGGCGAGGCCGGCGGCGGACTTCTGCTCGCCTTGGGCGCCCTCACTCCGCTCGCGGCCGCCATCCTCATCGGCGTCATGCTGGTGGCGATCGTGAGCGTGCATCTCGAGAAGGGCTTCTTCAATCCCAACGGCGGCTACGAGTATCCCTTGGTGCTCTCGGTCAGCGCCCTCGTGTTCTCCCTCGCCGGTCCGGGCCGCTATTCGGTCGACGCGGCTCTCGGCCACGAGTATGCCGGCGTCGCGTGGGCGCTCGGGTCCCTTCTGGTCGGCTTGGTGGCGGCATCGCTGGAGCTGGCGGCGCGGCATCGTCCCACCGTGACGCCCGCCGAGTCCAAGACGGCCTAAGCTCAGAACACGCGAGCGCCCGATTGGGCGTAGGCGATGGCGGTGGCGCGCCCGATGCCGGAGCCCGCGCCGGTGACGAGCGCGACTCTCCCATCGAGCTCGCCCGTCATGCGACGGGAATCCGGCTCGCGTTGGCCACGAGCCACGAGTTGAAGTCGAGCAACGCCGGATTCAGCTCGCGCGAGAGCTTGGGATCTCGCGAGCGCAGGAACTCGTCGCCGAGGATCGCCTGGTACTCGAACATGTTGCCGAGATCCTCGGCGCCGGGGAAGCCGAGCGCCCGATACTGGTCGAACGGCACGTCGTAGAAGCGAACTTCCCTCCCCATGGCGCGGCCCATCTTGGCCGCGTACTCCTCGCCCTTGAGGTTTTCGCCCGAGATGCCGACCCGCTTTCCCACCAGGCTCGTGCCCTTGCGGAAGATGCCGAGCGCGCAGCGCCCGATGTCCCCCGCGCTGATCCCGGGGAGCGCGACACCGCCGAGCGGCAGGGCGAGCGTGAGCGTCTTTCCACCCTCGTTCTGGCGCGGGCCCGCGCCAAAAGAGATGAAGTTGTCCCAGAAGAACGCGGCCAGCAGGTACGTCGTCGGCACCCCCTGATCGGCGAAGAAATGGTCGGCCGCTCCCTTGCCGTCGAAGTGTGGCACCTTGAACTTGCCCTGGAGGGTCGGGAGCCGATTGTCGCTGAGCGGGATGCGCTGGCGCGTGTCCTCGAGCGTCGACCAGATCACGTGCTCGGCGCCCGCCTTCGTCGCGGCTTTGGCCATGTTCGCCGCCTGCGCGGTCTCCTTGTCGGCCGAGAAGTGCTCCCAGAAATTGGTCACGCAGAAAACGCCGTAGGCGCCCGCGTAGGCCTTCTCGAGGCTCGATTCGTCGTCGGCGTCCGCCGTCACCACTTCGGCTCCCTGGCGGGCCAGATCCTTCGCCTTGTCCGAGTTCGGCTTGCGCGTCACCGCGCGCACGGCGAAGGGGCCGCTCGGGTCGGCGAGAATCGCGCGCGCCAGTCCTCCGCCCTGCGCTCCCGTCGCGCCCATCACGACGATGGTCTTCTTCTCCGCCATGGGAATGCTCCCGTCTTCCGCTTGTGGTTGGGGAAACGCTAGGACTTGTCGACGAACGGAGCACCGGTTTCGTGCACGACCGGCGGCACGGTCTTCAAGTAACGATAGATGGCACGCAGATCGTCCTCGTGCAAGGTCTGGAACTGCTGCCATGGCATGGGCGAGCCTGGAATCGCGCGGCCAGCGCGCATGCGCGCCACGAACTGGTCTTCGGTGAGCTTCGCCAGTCGGCCCGTCGTCGGATCGCTGGTCAGATTGGGCGGCGCCCAGATGCGCTTGGGGTTGAAGTCGTCGGGCATGTTCGAGCCGGCCAGGTGCCGCCCCACGATCGCGCCCGTCTTGTAATCGCGCTGCGTATGGCAGGACCAGCAGTTGCTCACCGACTCGACGAGATAGCGGCCGTTCTCGACCGTGGCGCCGTGGGGGTTGTCCTTGAGCGGCGTCTCCTTGGGGCCGACCGGATGGGCGAGCACGGTGGCCTTCACGATCCTGCCGAGAAGGGTGATCTGGTGCGCCGGCACCACGTGATGGACCGGAGGCTCGGAGCGCAAGTACGAGACGACCGCGACCAAGTCCTCGTCAGAAAGTCCCTGCATCTCCATGAACGGGAGGAGCGCACGTCCGTCGTGTCCCACGCCGTAACGTAGGGCACGCGCGATCTCGCCATCCGAGAAGTTCCCGATGCCCGTCTCCTTGTCGGGCGTGATGTTGCGCGGGTAGAACTTGCCCGGCGGGATGTCGAACACGAATCCGCCCGAGAGCGGAACTTCCTCGCCGGCCAGCGTGCGGTCGTATTGCTTGGGATCGCCGTGGCAGATGGGACAGCTCGCCAGCTGGCGCACGACGTAGTGGCCGCGCGCGATCACGGCCGTGTCGCTCGAGGCCTGGACCGGCGGCATGGGAGCGTCGAACTTGAGATTCTGGCGGGTGGCGACGAAGGCGGCGAAGCCCGCGATCACGACCGAGACGACGAAGACGAACACGACCAGGAACTTTCTCATTCTCTCCTCTCTCACGGATTCTGGTTCGAAACCGGGCGATTCTACCTTATCGGTCAACCGCTCACCGGGGCATTCAGTCGGAGCCACGGGAAAGGCTAAGCTCCGGCCCTCATGCGCATCGCCACCTGGAACGTGAACTCGCTCAAGGCGCGGCTCGAACGGGTGCTGGGCTGGCTCGATCGCGCCGCTCCTGACGTCCTGCTCCTGCAGGAGACGAAGCTCGCCGACACGGCGGCGCCCCACGAAGCCTTCCAGAGGTCGGGCTACGAGCTGGCGCATCACGGCGAGGGCCGTTGGAACGGCGTGGCCATCGCGAGCAGGGTCGGCGTCGCCGACGTGGTCACGAACTTCGGCGCTCCCTTGGGCCGCCCGCGCACCGAGGATGTGGGCGACGATGAGCCGCTGGCCGAAGCACGGATGATCGCCGCTCGGTGTGGCGGCGTGCGCGTGGTGAGCGTGTACGCGCCCAATGGGCGCCTGGTGGATTCGCCCTTCTATCTTGCCAAGCTGCAGTGGTACGAGCGCCTGCGCCGCTGGCTCACGGAGAGCGCCAAGACCGACGAGCCGCTCGTGCTGGGCGGCGATTTCAACGTCGCGCCCGAGGATGCCGACGTGTGGGATCCGGTCGCGGTGCACGGCAGCACACACGTCTCGCCGCGCGAGCGCGCGGCGTTCGGCGAGCTGTTGCGCTGGGGGCTAGTCGACGCCTATCGACTACGGCATCCGGAGCCGCGGCGCTATACGTGGTGGGATTATCGAGCCGGCAATTTCTATCGCAACATCGGCATGCGCATCGACCATTTGCTCGCGACGCGCCGGGCGGCCGATCGCGTGGTCTGGGCGGAGATCGACCGCGAGACGCGCAAGGGCAAGCCGACCCCCTCGGACCACGCGCCCTTGGTCATCGACCTGGACGAGCCCGGCAAGCCTTTCGACGCCGGGTGGTCGAGCGCCGAGATGCGCATCGCGGCGCGCGGATCGGGGTGACGGCGGGATCGCGGGCAGCGGTCCCGGCGAAAAGCCTGTGGCTCGGGCCAGAGCCTCCCCACTCCGTTCCCAAGCCGCACCGAGACCGTGCTCGCGCGTCCACACGGAGAAGCGCGAAATCGGCCGGAATCGGATCATCGGGTCTCACTCCTGAGTGGCGAGCGGGCGGGCCTCTCGCAGGGCGGATGAGCTCGCTGCTCCTTGCCTGGTCCTCGCCCCGAAGAGGGCGAGCCAGAACACGATGGGAAGCTCACCGAAATAGAGCGGGGTCACGACGCGGGAGACCCACGGGAGCTGACTAGGGGCGGCGATGGAGACGGCGCAGGTCACCATGTAGGCCCCGCCCGCGGCCAGGAGCGCCCACCCCAGGACCCTCGGGAAGTACCCCGACTTGATCGTGAGCCTGCCGAACGGCAAGAGCCACAATCCCCAGATGGCCGTGAGCACGCGCCCCACGTTGCCCGACGAGCGGAAGCTGGCCATCGCCAGGGCTTCCAGCTGGGCGCGCGTGAGTCCCGACAGCGATTCGCCACCGTTCGCGAGCGACAGGGGCATCATCCGGTTGGCGACGTTGACCAGCTCGGCGGCCACGCCGATGCAAACGAGCGTCGTCATGAGACGCGCCAGCTTGCGATCGGTGTCCTGGAAGATCTCGTAGAGGTTGAGAACCACGAAAACAAAGAGCATCTGCGCGAGCAGCGAAAACAGGATGCTGAGTCGATACATGGTCGCGCCCGAGGCGATGGCGCGTGCCGTTTCGGCGGCGCTGTCGGAAGCCAGGAAGCGGGCGGGAACATACAGGTATCCGAAGACCATCAGAGCCGACATCACGAGGTAGAGAATCCCGGTGATTCTGGCCGTGCGATGCAAGTCGTTCATGGCGCACCTCCCGCACGGGAGTGTGCCGTGGCCGGAGCGGCGCTTGTGTTGTTTGCGACGGACGGCCGATTTCGGGGAACGAAAGGCGGCGGGAGGCGACGAACGGTGGTGGCTACATCTCTCGGAAGAGATGGACGTAGGCCCGGCTCACGGGCAGAATTTCGTCGCGCCGCTTCAAGTGAATCTCCGCCGTTTCGTTGTCGCCGCGCACGATGCGGCCGACCGCGCGCAAGTTGACCACGACCGAGCGGTGCACCTGGGCGAACTGGGCTTGGTCGAGCCGGGCGAGCAAATCCTTCAAGCTGCTGCGGATGAGCGCTTGCGCCGACCGTCCGCCGTCCTGCCACGCGACCAGCGTGTATTTCGTGTCCGAGCGCAAGTAATCGACGTCGTCGACGGGGATCAGGCGCACGGCATCCCCCACTTGCGCGCGAATCCACTGCAAAGGCTCGGGCGCGGC
>DATFWU010000157.1:0-8005 GCA_035259005.1 Candidatus Eiseniibacteriota bacterium | reverse complement strand
AAGATCCGCCACTGGCTGCGCGAGCAGCACCGCGCCGACGCCATCGCCCTGGGCCGCGAGATGCTGGAGCGCGAGCTGCGCAAGCGCGGCGTGCGCGAGCTTTCCGAGGCCGAGCTGTCCGACGGCGCCATGAGCATGGGGCTCGGCGACGCCGAAACACTCCTGGCGCGTCTCGGGCAGGGCACCATGCCGCTCGGGCAGGTGTTGCGCCGCCTGGTCCCCGAGAAGGAGGGGCTCGCCGAGAAGCTCTTCCGCGGGCCGCTCGAAGCCTTCCGCCAGGTCACCAAGCGCCCGGGACACGGGGTTCGCATCCAGGGCATCGACAACGTGCTGCTCCATTTCGCCCGCTGCTGCCAGCCGGTGCCCGGCGATCGCGTGGTGGGCATCGTGACTCGCGGGCGCGGCGTCTCCGTGCATCGGATCGAATGTCCCAACACCTTCGAGGATGCGGCCAGCGCCGAGCGCCGCGTCGAGGTGGAATGGGACGTCGCCGAGGACCAGCTCTTTCCGGTGCGGCTTCTGGTCTACGGCACCGACCGCCCGTCGCTCCTCGCCGACATCGCCAAGGCCATCGCCGCCACGCGCGTCAACATCCGCTCCGCCGGCATGGCGGGGGAGGATCGCTTGGCGCGCGGCGCGTTCCTGATCGAGGTGGCGAACCTGCGCCTGCTCACCGAGGTGATGGGCGCGGTGCGGCGCGTGAAGGGCGTATCGCGGGTCGAGCGCCAGGTGCAGATGCGCGAGCCCAAGCGTCCGCCCGGCGCCGGATGAGGGCGCACGTTCAGCGCGTGAGCCGAGCGCGCGTCACCGTCGAAGGCAAGGTGGTGGCGGAGATCGGGGCCGGGGCGGTGGTTCTCCTGGGCGTCCGCAAGGGCGACGGCGAAGCAGACGCGCGCCGCCTGGTGCAGCGCTGCGCCGACTTGCGTTTCTTCCCTGACGAGCGCGGCAACATGAATCGCTCGATCGCCGAGGTCCGGGGCTCCTTCCTCGTGGTTTCGCAGTTCACTCTGTATGCCGACACCCGCGGAGGACGGCGTCCCTCGTTCACCGAGGCCGCGCCCGGGGCCGAGGCCGAGCCGCTGTATCTCTTCTTCTGTGGCGAGCTCGAGAAGCGCGGCTACGTGGTCGCGCGCGGCGTCTTCGGCGCCATGATGGACGTCGAGCTCGTGAACCAGGGACCGGTGACGTTGCTGCTCGAGCAGCCGTGAGGGCGGGACCGTGGCGCTTGCCGCGAGGGCCACTGGTGCTGGCGTCGGGATCGCCCCGCCGCAAGGCGCTTCTCGAGTCGCAAGGCTTGCGCTTTCGCGTGGCACCCCAGGGCGTGGACGAGACGTGGCGCGGCGAGCGCCCGGAAGCCCTGGCCAAGAAGCTCGCTCTCGACAAGGCGCTTTCGGCGGCCGCGCGCCATCCGCGGGCCTGGTGTCTCGGCGCCGACACGGTGGTGGCGCTTGGGAGCGAGGTCTTCGGCAAGCCCGGCTCGCGAGCCGAGGCGGCGGGCATGCTGCGCCGGCTTTCGGGTCGCTGGCATCGCGTGATCACCGGGGTGGCGCTGGTCGGGGCAGGCGTTCGAGCCGTACGCTCGGTGACCACCCGTGTGCGCTTTCGTCGCCTCACCCCCGCTGAAATCGCTTGGTACGTCGCGAGCCCCGAGCCCTACGACAAGGCCGGCGCCTACGCCGCGCAGGGGCGGGGGGCGGTGTTGATCGCGGCCATCGAAGGGGATGCGCCGAACGTCATCGGCTTGCCGCTGGGCGCGACCCGGGATCTCTTGGCGCGGGCGGCCCGGGATCGCTGATGGTTCGTTTCACCTGTTTCAAGACAGGTGAGTGGGCCAGCCGAAAGTGGCGCGGTCACCCGCTCTGGAGCGGGCAAGCTGACCACGCCGGATTCATTTGCCTGCCCCCGGGGCGGGGAAATGGGCCGCGCCGCGACCGCACCTCGGGTTGACACCATTTTCCGTGCCATGATACTTTGCGTTGCTTGAACCGGTTGTCATTTCACGTTCTACGGAGGAAGAATGCAGACGCACTCGGCCAAGGCATCCGAGGTGCGGAGGGGTTGGTACGTCGTGGACGCGGAGGGTGAGACCCTGGGCCGCCTCGCGACGCGCGTGGCGACGGTGCTGCGCGGCAAGCACAAGCCCATCTACACCCCCCATCTCGACACCGGCGACCACGTCATCGTGGTCAATGCCGGCAAGGTGCACCTGACCGGCAAGAAGCCGGAGACCAAGCGTTATTTCAGCCACTCGATGTACCCGGGCGGGCTGCGCTGGCGCTCGCTCCGTGAGGTGCAGGAGAAGCATCCCGAGCGCGTGATCACCAACGCGGTGCGCGGCATGCTGCCCAAGAACCGCCTCGGTCGCGCGCTGATCAAGAAGCTCAAGGTGTATGGAGGCCCCGAGCACCCGCATCAGGCTCAAGCCCCGAAGCCGCTTCCGCGTTAGCCGTACCTACTCTTCAGGAGGATTGGATTTGCCGACGCTCAAGAAGCCGACGACCGGCCGCCGCAAGGTGGCGATCGCCCGCGTGCGCCTGGTGCCCGGCTCGGGCCAGCACCGCGTCAATGGGCGACCGATGGCTCAGTACTTCCCGCGCCACGCGTGGGTGCGCCACATCGAGGAGCCGCTCGTGGTCACCCACCGCGAGGGCACGCTCGACATCGTGGCCACGACGACCGGCGGCGGACAGACGGGACAGGCGGGGGCCATCCGGCTCGCCCTGGCGCGCGCGCTCGCGGCGGAGGACGAAAGTCTTCGTCCGGTGCTCCGGCGCCACGGTCTCCTGACGCGCGACCCGCGCGTCGTGGAGCGCAAGAAGTACGGTCAGGCGAAGGCGCGCAAGCGCTTCCAGTTCAGCAAGCGGTAATTCACCCGCGGGCGCGGGATCTACGCCCGCCGCGACGCTCGGTGCGCCGCGGCATCTCACACGCCGGCCTGCTTTCGGTGGGGTCACCCCCCGAAGCCGGCGGAGGACGAACCGAAAGGAGACGCACGACCCATGGCTGATTTCGCCATGAAGGACCTCTTGGAGGCCGGAGTCCACTTCGGCCACCAGACCCGCCGCTGGAACCCGAAGATGAAGCGCTTCATCTTCATGGAGCGGAACGGGATCTACATCATCGACCTGCAGAAGACGATGAAGTCGGCCTCGGACGCCCGCCGCGCCATCCTCGACACGGTGTCGGGCGGCGGCCACGTGCTGTTCGTCGGCACCAAGAAGCAAGCCAAGCAGGTGATGCTCGACGAGTCGGCGCGCTGTGGCCAGTACTCGGTCACCGAGCGCTGGCTGGGCGGCATGCTCACCAACTTCAAGACCATCAAGTCGAGCATCAAGCGCTTGAAAGAGCTGGACGCCATGGACAAGGACGGCACCATGGCCAAGCTCTCCAAGAAGGAAGCCTCGCGCCTGGGCAAGGAGCGGGAGCGGCTGCAGGGCACGTTCGCCGGCATCAAGGAGATGAACGGATTGCCCAAGCTCCTCTTCGTGGTCGACACGAAGAAGGAGAAGATCGCTGTCGCCGAGGCGAACCGCCTGGGCATTCCCATCGTCGGCATCGTGGACACCAATTGCGACCCCGACGCGATCCAGTATCCGATCCCGGGCAACGACGATGCGATCCGCGCCATCGCGCTCTTCGCGCGCATGGTCTCGGACGCGGTGCTCGAGGGCCAGCGCGTGGCCAAGGAGCGCCCGCCGGCCGAGCCGCAGGCGTCGGAGACGGTGTCGTTCGGAGGCGAGGAAGAGACGGAGCCCCAGGGCCAGGCGGCGGGTGCCGTTTGAGCGGGGCCATGGCGAGTGCGACGAGGGAGGAAGGGTTGACCCAGATCACGGCGGAATTGGTGAAGGAGCTCCGCAGCCGAACCGGTGTCGGCATGATGGAGTGCAAGAAGGCATTGTCGGAGAGCGCGGGCGACATGGACAAGGCGGTCGAGTACCTGCGCAAGCAGGGCATCGCCAAGGCGGATTCGAAGTCGGGGCGCGAGGCCGGCGAAGGACTGGTCGAGGCCTACATCCATCCCGGCAGCCGGGTCGGCGTGCTCATCGAGGTGAACTGCGAGACCGACTTCGTGGCCCGCACCGACGAGTTCCAGCGCCTGGTGCGCAATCTCGCCATGCAGGTCGCGGCCACGCGCCCGCTGGCCGTGCGCCGCGAGGGCGTGCCGGCCGAGCTCGTGGAGCGTGAGCGCGTCATCTATGCCGAGCAGCTCAAGAACGAGGGCAAGCCGGAGGCGATGATTCCGCGGATCCTCGAAGGCAAGATGGACAAATTCTATCAATCGGTCGTGCTCATGGAGCAGCCGTACATTCGCGACGACAAGAAGACGGTGGAAGAGATCGTCAAGGAAGCCATCGCGAAGATGGGGGAGAACATCCGGGTTCGCCGCTTCGCGACGTTCACGCTCGGCCAGGACTGATCCCGAGCCGTTGGGCCGAGCTCCTGGCCCTCTGTCTTTCGCCCGCGACGGAGACTCCATGCCGCGCTATCGCCGCATCCTCCTCAAGCTCTCGGGAGAAATCCTCGCCGGTCCCGGCGGCTACGGCATCGACGAGAAGGTGATGTCTTCCATCACCGACGAGCTCGTCGAGGTCCACGGCATGGGCGTTGAGGTCGGCATCAGCCTCGGCGGCGGCAACATCTTCCGCGGCTTGGCGGCGGCGTCGCGCGGCATGGATCGCGTGGCCGCCGACTACATGGGCATGCTGGCCACCGTCATCAACTCGCTCGCCCTGCAGCAAACCATCGAGAAGCGCGGCGTGCCGACCCGGGTCCTTTCGGCGATCGACATGCACCGCGTGGCCGAGTCCTTCATCCGTCGCCGCGCCGTGCGCCACCTCGAGAAGGGCCGCATCGTGCTGTTCGCGGCCGGCACCGGAAACCCCTACTTCACGACCGACACCGCGGCTGCGCTGCGCGCCGTCGAGGTCGGGGCCGAGGTGATCCTCAAGGGCACGCGCGTGGACGGTGTGTACGACCGCGACCCGCTGGCCTCCGCGGGGGCGCAGCGCTTCGAGCGCATCAGCTATCTCGAAGTGCTCCAGCGCGGCCTCAAGGTGATGGACGCCACGGCGATTTCTTTGTGCATGGACAACCGGTTGCCGGTCGTCGTCTTCAACGTCGGCGTGCCGGGCAACCTGCGCCGCGTCGTGAGCGGCGAGCCCGTGGGGACCGAGGTGGGAGAGTTCGTCGATGCAAAAGGATAAGATCGTCTCCGAAGCCGAAGACCGCATGAAGCACGCCATGGAACACGCGCAGCACGAGATCGCCTCCGTGCGCACCAGCAAGGCCACGCCGGCGCTGCTCGATACGGTGCGTGTGAACGCCTACGGCACGCCCACCCCCATCCAGCAGCTCGCCATGGTGAGCGCGCCCGAGCCGCGTCTCCTGGTGGTGACGCCGTGGGACCGCACGCTGGTGAAGGAAGTGGCGCGCGCCATCCAGGGCAGCGAGCTCGGGCTCAATCCGCTCGACGACGGCACGGTGATCCGGGTGCCCATTCCGCTGCTCACCGAGGAGCGTCGCAGGGAGCTGGTGAAGCTCTGCGGCAAGCTGGTCGAGGAAGGGCGCGTGGCGGTGCGCAACGTGCGCCGCGACGCCATGGAGCACCTCAAGAAGAAGAAGAAGGACGGACAGGTCTCCGAGGACGAGGAGCGCAAGGCCGAGAAGGAGCTGCAGCAGGTGACCGACAAGATGGTGGCCCGCCTCGACGAGATCCTGACCAAGAAGACCAACGAAATCATGGAAGTCTAGGAGAGCCCGAAGAGCAGTCGATGCCCACCACCAAGATCGCGCGCGCTCCCACGCCCGAGGAGCTGAAGGCTCGCGGACCTCTTCCGCGGCACGTGGCGATCATCATGGACGGCAACGGACGCTGGGCTGCCAAGCGCGGCGTGCCGCGCCTGTGGGGCCACCGCGCCGGGCGCCGGGCGGTGCGCGAGGCCATCCAAGCCTGCCTCGACCTCGGGGTCGAGGTGCTCACGCTCTACACGTTCTCGCGCGAGAACTGGGAGCGTCCCCGTCGCGAGGTGCAGGGGCTCATGCGCTTCCTCGTGCGCACCCTGGACGAGGAGATCGACAACCTCGACCAGAGCCGGGTGCGCCTCGGGCTCATCGGCCGGCCCCAGGAGCTGGATCCCACCGTCCGCCAGGTGGTCACCAGGGCGATGAAGCGCCTGGACCATCATCGCCGCCTGACGCTCCTTCTCGCTCTCTCTTACAGTGGAAGGGCAGAGTTGGTGGACGCGGTGAAGGGGCTCGTCCACGAGGCCCGGACCAAGTCCGGCGTTCGAGTCGACGAGTCGGCGCTCGAGGCCCACCTCTATACGGCGGGTTTCCCCGATCCCGATCTCCTGATCCGCACGAGCGGCGAAATGCGGCTCTCCAATTTCCTGCTCTGGCAGGTAGCCTATACGGAGTTCTGGGTCACCGATCTCTTGTGGCCCGATTTCCGGCGGCGGCACTTCTTTCAGGCCGTGGCCGACTTTCAGGGGAGGGACCGCCGCTTTGGGCGCGTCGATTGAGACTCCGGAGGCGACGAGAGTTCGGGTGAGAGAGCCCGAGCCGGATCCGGATCGCGAGGCGGAGAAGCGCGGCCTGGTGGCCGATCGCTCGCTGCCCTGGCGGATCGGCAGTGCCGTGCTCTTCTTGCCCGCGCTCTACTTCTTGGTGCGCGCGGGCTCGCTCTATTTCTTTGGGCTGGTGGCCATCCAGATCGGCTTGGGTCTTTGGGAATTCTACGGGCTCATGTCGGCCCAGGGCCTGCGCCCCTATCGCTGGCTCGGGCTGGCGGCCGGATTCGCGGTGGCGTGGTTCGTGTACGCCGGACTTCCGACGCACGCCAATCTCTTCCTGAGCGCCTTTCTGCTCGGGGTCATGTCGCTCGAGCTCTTGCGCCCGCGCGACCAGGGTGTGGCCCCGATGAGCGTCACGCTCTTTGGCGTTCTCTACGTCGGCTGGCTGTCGTCGCACCTGCTCTTGCTCCGCGAGCTGCCACACTCACTCGGCATGCCGTACGCGGCGGGTGCGGCCTTCGTCTTTCTCGTCTTCCTGCCGACCTGGAGCTGTGACACGGCGGCCTACGCCGTGGGCTCCATGATCGGACGCCGGCGGCTCTTGCCCACGGTGAGTCCCCAGAAATCGGTCGAGGGCTCGATCGCCGGCCTGGTGGCCGCCGTGTTGGCCACGTGGCTCGCGCGCATCTGGTTCGCGCCCTTCCTGCCGGCGTGGCACGTCCTGCCGCTGGGGCTCGCCATCGGCATCTTCGCCCAGGTCGGCGACCTTGCCGAGTCGCTCATCAAGCGCACGAGCCGGGTCAAGGATTCGGCCGTGCTCATCCCCGGCCACGGCGGCGTGCTCGACCGCTTCGACTCGCTCTACTTCACGGCACCGCTCGTCTTCTACTACTTGAAGCTCGTTCTCTTCGGATCCCGCTAGTGCGCACGATCGCGGTCCTCGGGTCCACGGGCTCGATCGGTGCTTCCACCCTGGACGTGGTCCGGCGCCAGCCCGGCGCGTGGTCGATCACGGCTCTGGCCGCCGGGCGCGACGTCGAGACTCTGGTCGCCCAAGCCAAGGAGTTCGGGCCCGAGATCGTGGCGCTCGGCGAGGCGACGCGAGCCAAGGAGCTCGCCGAGCGACTCGCGCAGGTGGGAGGGAAGGCGGCGCGCGCGCGCGTGGTCGCCGGGCCCCCAGGCGTGATCGAGGCCGCGGGCGCGGCCGAAATCGTAGTCAACGCGCTCGTCGGGGCGGCGGGGTTGGCCCCCACGCTCGCCGCCATCGAGCGGGGGGCGCGCCTCGCCCTCGCCAACAAGGAGAGCCTGGTCGTGGCCGGCTCGTGGGTGACCCGCCGTGCCCGCGAGACCGGGGCGGAGATCGTGCCCGTGGACAGCGAGCACTCCGGTCTCTTCCAGTGTCTGGCGAGCGGGCAGGTGGAAGGCGTGGAACGGCTCTTCCTCACGGCGTCGGGCGGGCCGTTGCGCCGCCATCCCGATTGGCGCCGGGCCAA
>DATFWU010000156.1:0-23984 GCA_035259005.1 Candidatus Eiseniibacteriota bacterium | reverse complement strand
ATCGCCGCCATGCTGCTCGGAATCTGGAAGGGGCGGAGGACCACGCCCGCCTGAGTGGGCTCGAGCGGGATCATCGTTACGGGGGCTCGAAGTTTCGCGCTCCTTACCACGCTCCGCCACGTCCCTTCGCCAATCCGATTCGCGGAGTTGACCCGCTCGGGAGCAACCATCGTCTACCCACCGATCGTCCAACCCTACGGTATGAGAGAGTTCGCGGTCCGAGACGCCAGTGGGTACGTGCTGGGCTTCGGGCAGGAGCACTCCACCTAGGGGTCCCATTCCCATGGCTCACAAAGTCCGCTCCAAGGCCACCTTGTGAATCGTCTCACCCATGTGTTTCGAAACACATCGAGGGTCGATCGAGGCTAGCCCCAGCCTCTTCAACCCACCGAGATGCATACGCCGGCCACCAGTGCGGTGGCGAGGCCGAGCGCTTGCCACGTCGTCCAGCGCTCGCCGAGCGTGAAGCGCGCGAGCAGCACCGTGGCCGCCGGAGCAAGCGAGACCAAAGCCGAGATCAAGGACAACGGTCCACGGTGGACGGCGATCAAGAAGGCGATGTTGGCCGAGGAGTCGACCACCCCGGAGGTGAGAGCGGGGAAGCGGGCGGGGGCCGCGGGCAAGAGAGGCTGGCGCTGGGCGAGGAGCCAGAGGACGAGCACCGCCATGCCCGATCCGCGCGCCACCACGAGCGGCATGAGGCCCGCGGCGCCGCCCACACGCGCCAGACAAACCAGAAACCAGCCCACGACCAGCCCGGCTGCGATCGAGATCACGAGCGTGCGCCGCGCGTGCTCGCGCGAAACCTGTCCCTCGCCTCCGCCCGTCACCGAGAGCAGGGGAATGGCCAGCATGGCGAGGCCTACACCGATCCACGAGAGGAGACGGGGGCGCTCGCCGGAAGCGAGGCCGAACCAGACCGGAACGCAGAGACCGATCAGGCTGAAGACCGGCGATGCGAGACTCATGGGGCCGAGCGCCAGCGCGCGATACATCAAAGACACGCTGATGGCACCGCACGCGCCCGCGGCCGCGCCCCACGCGAGATCGGCCGGCGTCGGCGATCCCACGAAAAAGGGAAGCGCTACGAGAACGCCGGCGAGCCCGCCCAGGCCGGAGAAAAGGCCGACCGTGGGCGCCGGCGCGCGCCGAGCGCCGATGCCGCCCAGAAAATCCGCCGAGCCCCACAAGAGAGAAGAGAGGAATCCGATCGCGTAGGCGGGATTCATGCGCGGGGACCCTAGCACAGCCGTCGTTGACGGCCGGGAGTTTCGTCCGCATCCTCACGCAGCGATGAAGAAGCGCAGGACAGTCACACCAACGCCCCGCCCGGCCCCGCCCGAAGTGCGGCGCGACGACGCCGGGAACCCGTGGACCGCCGATCAGGTCATGCAGGAGATCGTGGCCATCGTGTGCGATCTCGATGACAACCTCGCGCCCAAGGACGTGACGCGCTCGGATTCGTTCACCGACGGCTTCGGCTGGGACGAGTGGTTCAAGATGCGCCTGCGCAAGCCGGTCGAGCGGCGACTGCACGAATCGCTCTCCGCGTTCCTCCTCATGGAGCGCGTGAAGACGGTCGGCGATCTGGTCGACTACGTGTGGTCGAGCATGGAAAAAGCGTGAAGCGCTGGGTCTCGGCCGCCATCGCCGTCTGGCTCGCGCCCGGCGCCGCGAGCGCCCAGGGCCTCGACGTCGCCATCGCGCACTCGTACCTGTCGGCCAAGTCCCTCGGCCAGCCGGCCACCTTCTTTCTGGTCGGCGCCGAGCACGAGCCCACGCTCTCGGAGATCGATGGCTCGATTCTCCTGCGCGGCGGCTGGGGTGCGTCGGGATTCTGGGAGACCGGCGCGCGGGCACTCGCCGGCTCGGCGCGCACCAAGCCCGAGCGCGTCTACGGCGCGGTGGCGCGGGCGACGTGGGATCTCGATCCGGTCGGACTCACGATCGCGAGCGAGTACGAGGCGGACGGCTCGTTCGCGGTCGAGAAGGGCGTGCTCTCCGCCGAGCTGACTCCCCAAGGCGGACCGCGCGGCTTGGGAAGGCCATGGAACCGGACGGTGCCGTTTCGCTGGCGGCCTTGGCTCGGAGCCGGCGTGGGCAACGTGTTCGACGCTTCGGGCAGCGAAGATCCGGAACGCGATTCATTCTTCCGTGCCTACACGCGGCTCGAGGCCACCTACACGCCGACCCATTGGGACATCGGCGCCGAGGGCACGCTGTGGGCAGTCGAAGGCAGCGTAGGCACGCGCAGCCACGCGCGCGGCACCGTGGGATTCGAGATCGCCAGCGGCGTGTCGTTCGATGTGACGGGAGAGATCGGCCGCCAGCCGCCGAGCTTCCTCTACGAGCAGTCGTTCAAGATGGGCTTCGGGTTTCACCATCCGTTCGAGCGCGGCACCAAGCCACCCCCGGCGAACCGGTGAAGCCTTACCCGCCGCCCGTGACCATCATGTAGAGGCCGAGCCCTACGAGCAGGACCGCGACCACGCGCCGAAAGAGCTTCTCGGGAACGCGCGCCAAGAGCCGCGCGCCCAACGCGGTGCCAATGACCACCGCGACCGTGGCCACGAGAAGTGGCCGCCAGGCGTTCGCGATCTGCGCCCCTTGGGTCGCGAGATAGACCGGCACGCGCGCCACGTCGACGCACAGGCCGATGGCCGTCGCGGTGGCGACGAACGACTCCTTGGGCACTTCGAAGCCGAGCATGGCGGCCGAACGAATACCGCCCTGGTTCCCGACCAGCCCGCCGAGCGCGCCCGACAGAGCACCCGCCACCCAGGCCGCGCTCCGCGTCCAGCGCACCCGCGTCATCCAGCCGGTGAGCTCGGAAAGCCCGGCGAGCAGGAGCAGGCATCCGAACACGATGGCCAGGGCGTGGCTCGTGGCGCGCGCGTGCAAGAGCGCTCCCGCGAGCCCGCCGGCCGCGCTCGCGATCCCGAAGCGCACGACCACGCGCCGGTCGACATAGCGACGCAGGAGGAAGAAGCGCTGCGCCGTGCCCACGAAGTGGGGCAGGGAGACCACGGCGACGGCGAGCTTGGTACCGAGCGAAAGTGCCAGCACCGGCGTGAGCAGGCTGCCGATTCCGAATCCCGCGACCGAGGCGATCACGGCGGCGACGAAGCCTGCGATCGCGACGAGGAAGATCATCAGTGCGGCGAAAAGTGATCCGGGTTGGGCGTCTTGTAGTCCAAGAGAATGTCGGCGATGCGCTCGGCGAGCGCGATGCGCTTGGGCCCCGGGATGTTCTCGAGATTGAAGATTCCCGCCACCGCGAGATCGCGCTCGGGAACGAAGAACACAACGCCCGACACCTGCGCCGTGCCGCCGCCGTAGGTGCCCGCCTTCAGGCCGTGGTAGTCGTCGATGAACCAGCCGTGCCCGAAGTTGTCCACGGTGCTGTTGTCGTTGAGCTTGCACGCCGTGAGCATGGTGGTCATGTCGGCGCGTGAGACGAGCTTGCCCGCCATCCACGCGTTCATGAAGCGCACGAGGTCGGGCGCGGTCGTGATCCATCCGCCCGCCGGCAGCTTGCTGCTCATATCGGCGAACGGCGAGTTCTTGAGAACCCCATCCTCGAAGATGTAGCCGCGAGCGCGCCGAGGGATGACGACGCGCGGGTCGTCGTCGCGCGTGTCCGCCATGCCAGAGGGCTGAAAGATCAATCGGCGCATGAGCGCGCGATACTCCTCGTGCGACGCGCCTTCGAGGGCGCATCCGAGCAGCACGTAGCCCCACGTCGTGTAATGCATGTCGCTTCCGGGGCGGATCACGAGCGAGTCGCGAGCGAAGATCTCGAGCGCGTCGGACACATGGTCGTAATGGCGCGGGATGTAGCCCTCGGAGGGCGCCGTCGGTCCCTCGTAGTGGCGGATGCCACTCGTGTGGTCGACCAGGTTCTGAACCGTGATCGGCCAGCGCTTCTCGGGAAAGCTCGGGCAATACTTCTGCACCGGTGCGGCGAGGTCGAGCTTGCCCTCCTCGGCGAGCCGATACGCCGCCGTCGCGGTCATGGACTTTCCAATCGAAGCGGTGCGGTAGGCGGTGTTGGGCTCGGCCGCTACCTGATTCTCGAGGTCGGCATAGCCGAAGCCCTGCGACCACACGACCTGGCCGCCATGGCCCAAGGCCCACGAGCATCCTGGCGCACCGGTCGAGTCGAGCGCGGCGTGAATCAGCTTCTCGACGGCCGCGATCTTGGCCTTGGTGAGAAAGGGCGCGCTGGCCGCGCTCGCGCCCGCCGGAACGAACAAGAGAGCAAGGACGAGGCCGCCAAGCAGGCGTACGCTCATGTCCGCGAGCCTAGACGTCCCGCGCCCCACCGCGCTAGTTTCGAATTACCAAAGAAAACGCCCCACGGCATCTCTCCTGGAAAGGACCGTTCCGCCATGAAGGGAATCACGCCGTTTCTCTGGTTCAACGACGACGCGGAGAAGGCCATCCAGTTCTACACGTCCGTCTTCAAGAACTCGAAGGTGGGGCACATCTCGCGCTACGGAGACTCAGGCCCCGGGCCCAAGGGCCAGGTCATGGTCGGGGAGTTCGAGCTCAACGGCCAGCCGTTCATGGCCTTGAACGGGGGACCGCAGTTCAAGTTCAACGAGTCGGTCTCGTTCGTCATTCGCTGCGAGAATCAGGAGGAGATCGACTACTACTGGTCGAAGCTCAGCGCCGACGGCGGCCAGGAGAGCATGTGCGGCTGGCTCAAGGATCCTTTCGGCCTGTCGTGGCAGGTGGTGCCGTCCGTGCTGTCGCAGCTCATGACGGGTCCGAACGCGGGCCGGGTCATGCAGGCGCTCCTCCAGATGCGAAAGCTGGACATCGCGACCTTGCAGAAGGCCGCTGCCTAAGCCTGACGCCGCACGTGCCACGCTTCTTCGCCGCTCTGCGCTCGTTAGTGTACGCGGCGGGATTCGTGTCCCTATGGGGTTGGCTCGCGCTCGTGGTGCGGGATGGTTTCGAGCGCGGCCAGCTGGAAGCGGGCTGGCGCCCGGCGGGCGCCGCGCTCATGGTGGCGGGCGGGCTCGTCGTTCTCTGGTGCTTCGCGGCCTTCGCCTTCGTCGGCCGCGGCACGCCCGCGCCCTTCGACGCCCCGCGGCGTCTCGTGCCCGTGGGGCCCTACCGTTGGGTGCGCAATCCGATGTACCTCGGGTCCTTTATCGTCCTTGCCGGGTTCGGCCTTTGGCATCGCTCGCTCGTCATGGTGCTGTTCGTGGTCCCGGTCGCCCTCCTTTTCCATTGCTTCGTCCTTTTCTACGAGGAGCCCACCCTGACACGGCGCTTCGGCGCCGACTACGCCGCGTATCGCGCGCGCGTCCATCGCTGGTGGCCTGCGAAACCGCGAAGCGATGCTTGACACTCCGCGGGGGGGCACCGGATACTGCGCTCCCGTGCGAGCACATGGAGTCGTGTTCCTCCTTGCTTTCTGCGCCCTCCTCGCAGCGACGCCGCCTTCGGCGACCGCGGCAGAATCGACATCGTCCGATACCACGCAGTACTCCGTACCGGTACGGAGCGTGCCGCTCGCGGTGACCGAAGCGCTCGGCGCCAACGTCATCCTCAATCTCTTCGATCAGGCGACGCACGCCCACCCCGAGGAGTTCAAAGTCTCTTGGCAGTCCGTCTGGGACAACATCCAGGAAGGCTTCGAGTGGGACGACAACCACTTCACCACGAATAACTTCGCCCACCCGTACAACGGCAACATCTTCTTCAACGCCGGCCGCTCGAACGGTCTCAGCTATTACGAGTCGATGCCGCTGGCGGCCGCGGGAAGCTTGACCTGGGAGTACGCGGGCGAGGTGAACCGTCCCTCGTTCAACGACTTCATCAACACGACGGTGGGCGGCATCGCTCTCGGCGAGATGTTCCATCGCACGGCCGCCACCATCCGTGACAACCGGGCCACGGGCATGCGCCGCGTGTGGCTCGAGACCGCGGGGTTCCTCGTCGATCCGGTGGGCGGATTCAACCGGATTTTCCGAGGCGAGGTTTCGCGCGTTTACGCCAATCCCCAGGAGCGCGATCCGAGCGCCCTCAGCGTCTGGCTACGCTTCGGCGTGCGCTCGCGCGGCGACCAGGACTTCCGCTTCGGCTCGGAGGCGACCGGCAGCGTGACCGATCTGCGCCTGCTGTACGGAGATCCCTGGGGTGAGGTCAAGAAGCCCTTCGACACGTATTCGTTCCGCATCGAGGCGGCGAGCGCCGACTCGGGCTTTCTGAACGGGCTTCGGGGCGAGGGGGCGATCGTCGAGCTCGGTCATCCCGACGAGAAGCCGGTCATGCACCGCTACCTGCTGACCCAGTGCTTCGACTTCTTCGACAACGCGGCCTATCAGTACGGCGGGCAAAGCGTGCAGATGCGCTGGATGAAGCGCTGGAAGAAGACCGAGAACTCGAGCTTCTCGAGCATGGTGGGCGCTCAGGGCATCATCCTCGGCGCGGTCAACTCCGAGCACGTCGGGCTCACCCAGCGGTCGTACGATTACGGCCCGGGCTTGGGCACGGATGTTCTCCTGGTCTGGATGCGGCACGGTTATCCGCTCCTGCGCGGCGAGTACTCGATCGCTTGGCTCGACACCAAGGCGGGCGACAACGCGAGCCACTGGCTGCACCGCGGCGATCTCGAGGCGACGTATTTGTTCACCGACAACCTGGGGGCGAGCGCGGCCGCCGGCTACTTCCGGCGCGACAGCTATTACGACGACGCGCCCGACGTTCATCAATGGAGCCCAGAATGGCGAGCCGGACTGACATTGCGCACGCATTGAGAGCGGGGCTCCTCGCCCTCGTTCTCCTCGCGGCGCCGCGCTTCGCCGCCGCGGCTCCGGCCTGGGGCGGCATGTGGTGGTCGCTGGGCGGCGCCTACTCCTCGACCAAGGCGGACTGTCGCGATTGCGAGGAGCAGGAGTATGTCGACACCGGCTCGTTCATCGGCCGCGTCGGCTACGCGGTGAGCCCGCGCGTGCGCCTGGGCGGCGAGTACACGCGTACCTTCCGCCAGCAAACCGGTCCCGACGCCACGCTGAGCACGGTCTCCGCGGTCGCGCAGTGGAACATGGTGCGCGCCGTGCCGATCATCATCGAGGTCGGCTATGGGATTTCGCGCGCTTCCTACTCGGTCGAGGAGAACGGCAACGTGGTCGGCATTCACCGCAACGGCATCGCGCTCAATCTAGGGGTCGGCTCGGAGTGGCCCATCGGTCCCGTGGCCATCGGGCCCTACGGCGCCATGTACGTGGGCGGCCTGGGCGACGTGCAGACTCCGACCACCGTGGCGCGCGACGTGCTCGTGCTTTCTTGGTTCGCGGGCCTCCAGGTCACGATGCCCTGATTGGTAGGCTTAGCCTTGTTGCCGGGCCCAGCGACTCCTTAGATCCTTACGGCTCCAATTGACCTGCCGCTACGCAACTATTGACGCCTAGGGCCCCCCGTTTCTTGACACGCCCCAGAGATAGCCTGAGCCTTTCTTGTGCGGTGGAGAAGATCCCGCGGCTCGCCCTCAATCTTCATCTGTCGTCAGGATTTCCTTAGCTTGGGGCCGCAGGGGAGTGAGTCTACTGATGGGAGAGTCGTGTTACTGCCATGAGTCTTGGAACACGTGAAGCCAATATCGGAGTGGGGAGGGTGGGCTCAGTACTTATTGGGTTGATGGCCCTGATTGCCGCATCACCAGCAGATGGCGGAACGAGAGAGGCCGGGGAATTTCCAGGCTCTCCTCGTGCTTTTGCCTCAGCTGTGCTCGATCCGATCCGGCAGCGCGTCCTGGTGTATGGAGGGGCCAAAGTTGTAGATGGCACTCGCAGTGAGCGAACTGACGAGATGTGGTCATATGATCTCGGGACAAGCGAGTGGACACTGGTGTCTCCCGCGAACGATGGACCTGGTGTCAGAGTCCTTCATGCTTGCGGATTTGTCACTGCAAGAGACGAAATGCTTCTCTACGGTGGCGACGGTCCGGGTTCAGGCGCAAACGACTGCCAAGGCGACATCTGGAGTTTTAGTCCTGGGTCTCGTACTTGGCGTCGGCTCGCGGAAGGTGCGCAACAGCCGCTAGGACGCGAGCGTGCGGCCTTGACGGTCGACCCGGTCTCCGATGCCGCATGGGTCACGTTTGGCACATGCCAAGGATTGGCTGATCGCACTGACTATTTGCGATTCGATCTAAGCAGCGAGTCTTGGTCGGACTTCACGCCGCCATTCAACCAGCCGCCAAGAAGATACTGGCACACAGCGGAATTCGACACCCGGAGACAGAGGATACTTCTTCACGGAGGCGTGCAGTCGGGGACGTCGGCACCTTCCGCCATCAGCGGCGACCTTGCGGGCGATCCTAAACCGTCCGCCAAGTCAACATTTGGCGCCGAGCTCGGCGCGGTTTGGAGCCTCGATCCTCACGGTAATCAATGGACCAAGGTGGCTGCCGAAGGTCCAGACCCTTCGAGACGGACGGGCGTGGTCAGTGCGTACGATCCGATTTCCGATTTGCTTCTCGAGTTCGGTGGCAGACTCCAAGGAGCGGTTGGATCGGGTCAGGTGACGAGTGAACTGTGGGCTTTCGATCCTGGCGTGAGCCAATGGCGGGCGCTCCACGGGACCGATGATCCGGAGAAGCGGCGGTGGGGGGCAGCCGGGACTTACTGCCCGTGCTCCGGGGAGCTCTTCGTATTTGCGGGACAGGACACATTCGCGCCAGGGCCTGACCATCCGGACTCCCTCTACGAAATTCATTCAGATGCATTCTTCATGGAGGTAGAGAGCCGTGCTGAGTTTCGCTGGACGGCCAAGCCCACCGATGGAAAGCGAGCTGCAGGTATCCTCGAGTTGTTGTCAGCACCAGACAAGGGTGATCTGCATGAAGTCAGACTTCTGGACTGCAAGAAACCAGCAGTGACTCGTCAGCCCGCGATTGGCGTACGGCGGCTGGGTCGGAATAGGTGGCTTGTCGAATTTGGGCCGCTCGAACAGTCCTCCTCAAGTGCTCTGTCCCATGGCTCTCTCGTGCTGGTTGGGAGACTTGCCGACCAGGCCACGGACTTTCTTGCGAAAGTATCTCCCAAGCAAAGCGAAGGGATGGCAACGGAACTCGAGCCTAGCTATTCGATCGAATCCACAGAAGGCAGCCCCAGCTCGTTCTCCCTCGGCGCCGCACACCCGAACCCGAGTGTTGGCGCCATGTCTTTCGTTTTCACTATGGCTCAGGAGGGGCCCGTCCGGGTCTGCATTTACGACATCGCTGGCAGATTGGTGAAGTCGCTATGCGACGGTCGCATGTCGGCTGGATCTCACGAGCTCACATGGGACGCTTCTGACGACGGGGGACTTCTGCTTGGCCCCGGCACTTACTTTCTGAGAATGGATGCCGGCGCGTGGCATAGCGAGAGGAAAGTAGTGTTCCTAAGGCGCTGACGAGCTCGAGAACCGCTCCGCCATCTTGGCCGCCGCACCCTCGAACTCGTGCTTGAAGAAGACAAACGCTTCCTTCCACGGCTGCGCCTGCACGCGCTCGCGCCAGCCTCGCATCTCGGCCTCGTCGTAGCCTTCCTTGCGTAGACGCAGGTAGCCCCAATCCGCCGTGGCGACCAGGGGCGCATCGCCCTCCTCGCCGGTGTCGGCGATGCAGAGCGAGGCGTTGCGCTCGCGCAGAATGGCGTACGTCTCGTCGTCGTACCACGACGTGTGGCGGAACTCGACTGCGCAGCGCGTAGGGGGCGGGAAGAGGGGAAGGAAGTCGCGCAAGAGAGCTGCGTCTTTGCGCAGATTGGGCGGGAGCTGCACCAGGTAGGGGCCGAGCTTGGCACCGAGGCCGGCGGAATTCTTCACCAGGTAGTCGACCGAGTCGCCCGCGTTCTTGAGCCGCTTGAAGTGCGTGATGCTCTGCGAAACCTTGAGCACGAAGGAGAAGTCGTCGGGCACCACGCTCGCCCAGCCTTCGAGCACGTTGGGCCGCGGCATGCGGTGGAAGGTGTTGTTCACTTCCACGGTCGAGAAGTGCGTTCCGTAGAAGGCGAGCATGTCCTTGGTCGCGAGCTTCTCGGGATAGAAGTGTCCTTTCCACTCGGGGTACGACCAGCCGCTGGTGCCGGTGCGCAGGCGCATGGCATCTCCTAGTGCGAGTCGGCCCAGGCGGCCGCGACCTGCGCCAGCTCGTCGAAGACGTCGGCGCGTGTGCGTCCCGAGCTCTTGGGCACGACGAACGAGTGATCGGCGCCCTCGATGACGTGCAGCGCGGCGCGTGGCCCGAGCTTGTCGATCACCGGCCGCAGGAGATCGAGCCCCGCCAGTTTGTCCTTCGATCCTTGCAAGAAGAGAAGCGGAAGCTCGAAGCGCGCGAGATGATCGGAACGCGACGTGGCGGGCGCTCCCGCCGGATAGAGCGGGAAGCCAAAGAAGATGAGGCCGCGCACGTCGGGGAGCGGGCTTTCGGCTTGGGCCAGCGAGGTCATGCGGCCGCCCATCGATTTTCCGCCCGCGAAAAGCGGCCACCCTGCTGCCAGCTCACGCCCACGCCCGACTGCCGCCCGCACCGCGGCGAGCAGGACCGGCTGCGGATCGGGGCGGCGCGAGCCCTTCTCGGTGTAAGGAAACTGATAGCGCAAGGTCGCGAAGCCGTGCGCGGTGAGCGCGCGCACCGTGTCCTGCATGGAAGGGTGGCGCATGTCGGCGCCCGCGCCGTGGCCGAGGACGAGGAGGCGTTTGGCGTCGTCCGGCCGGTCGAAGAGGGCGGAAACCTCGCCGGCTCGTCCCACCGGAATGCGCAGCTCGCTCACGTGCGCTTCCTCTTCTTCTTGGGGGCTTCACCGTTCATTCGCTTCTCGATGCGCTGGATGGCCGCGTGCATCTCGATGCCTGGCCCGAGCACCATGCGCAGGGGATCCGTCATGGACTCGAAGCGCTTGGGCAAGGTCTTCATGGTGAAGCGCGCGGGATCGAGGCGCGCGTTCACTTCCTCCCATAGGAGAGGACACGAGGCGGGTGCTCCCGGCAAGGGGCGGAGCGAATAGGGGGCCACGATCGTGTTGCCGCGCCCGTTCTGGCCGAAGTCCACGTACACCTTGCCGCCGCGCTGATGGATGGGCCGAGCGATGGTCGAGATCTCGGGCGCCTGGTCGACCACGAGCACGGCGATGAGCTTGGCGAAGGCGCGCGTCTCCTCGTCCGAGTAGCGCTGACCCATGGGCAGCAAGATGTGCAATCCGGTCGCGCCCGAGGTCTTCACGGCGCTCGGCAATTCCAGCTCGTCCAGGATCGACTGTACGATCTTGGCCACCTCGACCACCTGCTGGAACGGCGCCCCCTTGGGATCGAGGTCGATCACCAGCCAGTCCGGCGTCTCGAGCGCCCCCACGCGCGCGCTCCACACGTGCAGCGGAATGGTCCCCAGGTTGGCCACGTAGCGCAGCATCTCGAGATCGTCGATCACGAAGTAGCGGATGTCGCGATCGCCGTCCCCCGAGGTGACGGTCACGGTGCGCACCCAGCGCGGGGTGTATACGGGCGCGTCCTTCTGGTAAAACGACTTGCCGTCGATGCCATCGGGATAGCGCGTGAGCACGACCGGACGGTCTTTCAAATACGGCAAGAGCAGTGGCGCCACCGTCTCGTAATAGGAGACGAGATCGTTCTTGGTGTAGCCCTCCGGCCAGTACACCTTTCTGGGATTCGTGACCCGGACGACGCGATCTTCGGGCTCGAGGTTGTCGCGCTCGCGCTCGGGCAGAGGGGCGTCGAGATCGATGGGCTCCTCGCGGCGGCACTCCTCGGGCTTCTTGTCCGAGCGCAGGCCGAGGAAAGTGGGATGGCGCAGGCCGCCGTCGTCCGTCCACTCGGTGAAGCGCACCTCGCACACGAGAGTCGGCTCGACCCAGTGGTTCTCGCGTCCGTTGGGCGAGCGCTCGGCGAAGGGAGACATCGGGCGCGCCATCGTTTGCAGCGTCTTGTGCAGCGCCGTGATGCCCTTGGTGTCGAAGCCCGTGCCCACGCGCGTCACGTAGATCAGACGATCGCCCTCGTAACGCCCGATCAGGAGCGCGCCGAAGCCCGCGCGCGAGCCCTGAGGATCGGTCCAGCCGCCGATCACGAAATCGTCGCGCCTCTGGCACTTGATCTTGAGCCACTCGGTGGAGCGGCGGCCGTCGTACACGCTTGCGAGCTTCTTGGCCACGATGCCTTCGAGGCGAAGCTCGTCGGCCGCCTCGAGAAATGCGGGACCGTGCTCGAGCACGTGGTCCGAGCGCTGCGCCGCCCCGCGCGGCGGGACGGTGCGCGCGAGCAGCTCGCGGCGGTGTACGAGGGGCAGCTTGCGCAGATCGTGACCTTCGAGGCTCAAGCAGTCGAAAAAGAAGGCGCGCACCGGCACGCGAGCCCGCGCCGCCTGGATGTCGCGCGGGCGCTTCAAGTGCATGCGCGCTTGCAGGCGCTGGAAGCTCGGGCGGCCGTTCTCGTCGGCGGCCACGATCTCGCCGTCGATCAAGAAGCGCGGCACGGCCAGATCGGCCAGCGCCTCGGCGATCTCGGGATAGCGCGCCGTAATGTCCTCGCCGCTTCGGCCCTGCAGGCGGACTTCCTTGTCGTAGCGCCGTGCTAGAACGCGCACGCCGTCGTATTTGATCTCGAAGCTCCAATCCTTGCCGGAAGGCGCGCGCTCGGTGAGCGTGGCGAGCATGAGCTTCACGTCGCCAAGCTCCAGCTCACGCTCGGGCGCCTTTCCCTCACGCAGGCGATCGTGCAGGGCCTGGATCACGGCCGGCGGATCCGCCATCTCCTCGACGGTGAGCCCCGAGATCACCGACTCGGGATAGCGATCGACCAGCTCCTCGTCGGTGGTCGCGCGATCGGCCTTCTTGAGCAGCAGCCATTCCTTCTCGTGTCGGCTCATGCGCACGAGCGTCCAGCGTCCGCGCAGCTTGAAGCCGAACATCTCCAGCTCGAGCTTGCCGCGGCGGTATTGCTCGAGCAGATCCTCGTTCTTGAACGTGTCGTAGTGGCCGCGGTCCCAGACGATCACTTCGCCCGCGCCGTAGTTGCCGGCGGGAATGATGCCTTCGAAGTTCGCGTATTCGAGAGGATGGTCCTCGACGTGAACCGCGAGCCGCTTCTCCTCGACGTGCGTCGAGGGGCCCTTGGGTACCGACCAGCTCTTGAGGACGCCATCCAGCTCCAGACGGAAATCGTAGTGCAGCGCCCGCGCCGCGTGCTTCTGCACCACGAAGCGCGCTCCGCCCGCGTGGGTCTCGGCGCCCGACTCGCCTTCTCCGAAGGGCTCGGGCGTGCGCGCCGGATCGCGCTTCTTTCGATAGAGATCGAGATGGTCGGGTCGGGGACTCAGGGCTCGTGCCTCGAGAGGGGTCGGGCGATAACAAACCCAAGTGGGTGTAACATTTACCGGGCCTGCGTTGAGTGTAACAGAACGCAAATGCTAGGCTCGGGGCCAGTCGATCCCGCGGGAGGTCCTTTTCCATGCCAGCTCATTCGATCGGATCGGGCACGTTGTCATTCGGACTCGTCTCGATCCCCGTCAGGATGTACACGGCCGCTTCCTCGGCCAGCGTCGCCTTCAACATGCTTCACGTGAAGTGCGGCGGGCGCATCAAGCAGCAGCAGACGTGTCCCACCTGCAACGAGGTGCTGGACCGCGCGTCCCTGGTAAAGGGCTACGAGTTCTCCAAGGACCAGTACGTCCAGTTCACGGAAGACGAGCTCAAGAAGCTCGAAGGCGAAGCTTCGCAGTCCATCGACATCGCCGAGTTCGTTCCGCTCGAGCAAGTCGACCCGATCTACTTCGAGAAGACGTACTATCTGGGTCCGGACAAGGGCGGCGACAAGGCCTACCGGCTTCTGTGCGACGCCATGACCAAGACCAAGCGCGTGGCACTCGCTCAGTTCGTGATGCGCGGTAAGGAGAGCCTGGTGCTCGTCCGGCCGAGCCAGAACGGGCTCATGCTGCACACGATGTACTTCGCCGACGAGGTGCGTGACTTCAGCGAGATCGACAAGGGCGAGAGCGCCGCGGTGAAGGGCGGCGAGCTGGAGCTGGCGTTGCGCCTCATCCAGGAGCTGGCGGCCGAGAAATTCCAGCCCGAACGCTACCACGACGACTACCGCGAGCGCGTGCTGGGCGCGGTCGAGCAGAAGGTGGAGGGCAAGGAAGTGACGGCCGCCGGCCCGCAGGTGCAGCGCACGCAGGTGATCGACCTCATGGATGCGCTCAAGAAGAGCCTCGACAGCCGCACCACCACCAAGGCCGAGAAGGCCGAGGCCAAGAAGCAGCCGGCCAAGGCCAAGCGCGCCGTGGCGGCGAAGGAGAAGAAAGCGGCCGCCAAGTAGCCCACTTCGTGGCCCGCGGGGATGCGATGAACGGGATGAAGCGCTTCTCGACAAAGGACGCCGCCCGCATCCTCGGTGTGACCGAAGATCAGATTCGCACCTACGCCCGCCTGGGCGAGATCGTTCCCTTGCGCGGCCCGGGCGGGCGGCTCGAATTCGAGTTCACCCACCTGGTGTTGCTGCGCACGACCAAAGGATTGCTGGAAGCCGGCGTCCCGGCGCGGCGGCTGCGTCGCGTGTGGACGTCACTCAAGCGCCAGCTCGAGAAAGAGCTTCCGCTCACCAGCATCACGGTGTTCGCCGACGGGGAGCGCGCCGTGGCCTGGGACGGCACGGCGGCATGGCGGCCCGACTCCGGGCAGTTCCTCCTCAACTTCGATGTCGCCGAAGTCGCCGAGCGCGCCGAAAAAGAAGACCTCGAGCCTGCGACCATCGTGTTCGCCGAGGGCGACGAGCAGGAATTTGCCCAAGGCGCCGCGCCCGAGCGCAGCCTCGGCACGCTGGTCGCGCCGGAGGAAGCCTCGTTCACGGCCGAGCAGTGGTTCCAGCTCGGCTGCGAGCTCGAGGGGGAGTCGATACTCGAGGCGCGCCAGGCGTATGTGCAGACGATCGCGCTCGACCCCGATTTCGGCGACGCCCATTTGAACCTCGGGCGTCTGGAGCACGAGGCGGGCGAATTGGGGAAGGCCGAGGCGCACTATCGCGAGGCCGTGCGCTGCTCGCCCAACGACGCCACCTATCACTTCAATCTGGGCGTGCTGCTCGAGGATCGCGAGCGTCCGGACGAGGCCGTGTTCGCCTACCGGCGCGTGGTGGCGGCGGATCCTTTCCACGCTGACGCGCACTACAACCTGGGATTGCTGCTCGAGACGATGGGGCGCCGCTCCGATGCTATGCGCCATTTGATGATCGCGCGGCGCCTCTACGCGGGCGCGGGCCACAGCGCCGAGTAATCGCTTCTACTTCACTCCTGCCAGCTTCTTCACGCGCGCGAGCTGCGCGTCGTTGAGCGGAATCACCGACAAGCGAGAGAGCCGCACCAGATCGGTCGCCTTGAGGACGGGATCGGCACGGAATTGGGCGAGCGCCACCGGCTCGGGCACCGGCTTTCCGGCCACGATGTCGATCACCACGCGCTTTTCGTCCTTGAGCTTGGGATCGGGATAGGCGGCCGACGCCGCGCGGGCCAGGCCGACCACGCTCTTCTGCTCGCCGGAGTGGTAGATGAGGAGCGTGTCGCCCTTCTTCACGCTGCGCAGATGCTTGAGCGCGGTCGGATTCGAGATCCCGTCCCACACCGTCTCTTTGTCGCGCACGAGATCGTCGAAGGAATACGTCGAAGGCTCGGTCTTGAGGATGTAGGCGGACATGGAGCGAAGCCTACTACTCGCGGGCGAGCCTCGCCACGGTCTGGAGCCCGTAATAGCCGATCTTCGCACCCAGCACGAGCATGAAGGCCACGAAGGTGAACATGATCTCGGTGCCGTCGTCGTTGATCGTGAAGCTCGCGATGTGAAAGAAGAAGCAGGCGAAGAGGAGATTGACCGCCCCGTCGTAGACACCGTGCGAGACGTTCTCGGGCAGAAGCATGAGGCTGCGGAGCAGCCAGGTCAGGAAGTCGGCGGTGGTCGCCCCCAGGATGACGCCGTCGAGCAGGGGGGTCGCCTCGTTGTGCGTGAGCCCGAACGCCGCCGCCACCGCCCCGTAGATGGCGGTGCGGAAGACGGAAATCAGCGTGCGCTCGGACAGCTGAATCGAGTTCAAGAGCCCCACCCCCTCCAACTGCCTCCGGGCCAGGCTTGGCCCGTCTCCAAGTGGTCAACTCACATGCCCTGGGGCATGTAAGTGGGCCACTTTTCTGCCCGACCCCGGAGCTAGTAATAAGAGCGGCGAATGGTCAACTCACATGCCCTGGGGCATGTAAGTGCGCCACTCGGCGCCCGGGCGCCTTCCGGGAATCCGCCATTGTTATCGGCAGGACTTCGGTAGGGATTGGCGCAGGGAAGCTGGGGATTCCTCGCTCTATCGGAGGCCCTGCAGGACCCGTAGTATCCTCACTTCGTTCCCACCCAATGGCCGTCCATCTCCAATGATTCAAGGAGGAACACCATGGTTCTCATCCGCGAAGTCATGTACTGCAAGCCGGGCAAGGTGAAGCCGATGGTCGAGAAGTTCGTCGCCATGTCGAAGCTCATGGAAAAGGCGGGCATGGGGAAGATGCGCGTCCTGACGGACGTGGCTGCCGAGCGCTACTGGACGATCGTGGCGGAGTTCGAGGCCAAGAACCTGGGCGCCTTCGAGGACATGATGGCCGGCCAGGGCGGCAATCCCGAGCAGATGAAGGAAATGGATAATTTGATGAAGGGTTATCACGACCTCGTCGACCACGGAAAGCGCGAGATCTACAAGATCGAGGGCTGAGCGTGCCGGGCTCCCGGCTTTCGTTTCTATTGGGGATTCCCGTTCCGTGGGTCTTCGTGCTGAGTTATCTCGCGGGCGTCGGCTTGCAGCTTGCGTTCCCCATACGAGTCCACTCGGCCAGGCTCTTATCTCTGACCCACATGGCCGGCGCCCTGCTCATGGCGGCGGGCGCCGCCTTGGCCGCCTGGTGCCTGATCCTCTTTCATCGCGCGCGCACCACGACGACGCCGGGTGAGATTTCGGTGCAGCTCGTGCAATCAGGGCCATATCGCTTGAGCCGCAACCCGATGTACGTGGCGCTGACGCTCTTCTATCTCGGGGAGATGGGCCTCTTGGGCCAGATCTGGCCGGCCGTTCCGCTGCTGCTCACGCTCGCCTATTTGAATTCCACGGTGATTCCGCTCGAGGAAGCGAGGCTCCGAGAGGCTTTCGGGGCCGATTATGCGAGCTATGCCCTCCGCGTTCGCCGCTGGCTCTGATCAAGCTCCGGCGGCGGCGGCGCCCGCAACGGCTCCCATCAAGGCGCTGTCTTCCTCGTTGATTTGGATGAGGTAGAGGCCGAGCGCGGCCAGAAGGGGAAGGTGCGGCGCATCGTGGGGCGCGTCGATCGTCATACGGCACTTCCCGGATCCTCCCCGAAAGTGGAGGAGCGGAACGGCCGATTGGTCGATAAACGCGTGTTCGCGCCCGAATGACCTGGTGGCCGTCCAGCGGTAGGTCAGGCCCCCATCGAGCTCGAGAATTCCCGCCATGCCGAACCAAGTGAAGGACGGCGTAAAGACTCCGAACGTCTCGTGGGAGTCCGCCTTCCGGATCGAGACTCGGGGCCGGAAGAATCCCACCCGCTTGAGCGTCCACGAGCCGCCCTTGGATTCGACGCTCGCCAGGGAACCGAACACTTTCATCCGGCGCAGGCGTGACCAGCTCGCGCCATCGATCACGATCTCGCGCGCCCGCTTCACGCCCGGCACTTTCTGCCAGACGAGCTCGTTCGCCTGGGGCTTCATTTCTTTGGCTTGGCGGGCTTGCGCAGCATGCGCTTCTTCGTCCTGGCCGACGCCAAGCCGGTCATGGCGTACTCGAAGATCTCGCGCACGAAAGCGTCTGTCACCGGCTCGTGGCGCACGAAGCGGCGATAGAAGAGGGGACCGAACAACAAGTCGGTGGCGATGAGCGGATGAATCCCCTTGCACAGGTCGCCCTTGGCTTGGGCCTGACGGACGACTTCCGCGGTCGCGGCCCGGCGTGGCTTGAAGAGTCCCTTCTGCAGCGCCTCGCGCACCTCAGGATCGTTTTGCGATTCCCCCAGGAGCGAGAGAAGGAGCCGTCCCGGAAGGTTGTTCGACGCCTGGCCCACCGTGTGAAGCTCCCGTCGCAGCGCCCGCAAAGGACTCTTGCCAGGGAGCGGGGGAGGCGCCGCCACGTCGGCGATCTTGAGCAGCAGCTCGACCACGAGGGCGGCCCGGTTGGGCCACCAGCGATAGATCGTGGTCTTGGCTACGCCCGAGCGGGCGGCAATGGCCTCGATCGTGGTCGCCGGATAGCCACCCTGCTCGAACAGATCGCAGGCCGCATCGAGAACGGCGCGACGCGCCTTCTCGCTGCGCGGCCGTCCGCGTGCCGGGGAGGCAGGTAGGGGAGCCGAAAGGGAACTCATCGGGTCAAAATTACGCTACACCCCGTTTCGTATCAAGCATTTATCCGCGCCGCCCGGGCGCCCCGGAATTCCTCGAATCGAAACGACACGCTGCGTATCGAAATACGTGTTCGCGGCCGCGCGAAGGGTTGGCAGCTCAAACGGAGGTGTCCCGCATGCTTGCCCGCTTGGCCTGGGTTTCCGTTCTTCTCGCGCTCGCCTCGCCCGCCGCCGCGGACTGGCCGCCCTTCGGCCGCGCCATCGAGACCGCGGGCGACTCGCAGGTGCACTCGGCGATCGCCACCGACGGCTCGGACGGGGCCATCGTGGTCTGGCAGGACCCGCGCTTCGAGCGGGAGAACATCTTCGTCCAGCACGTCCTGGCGTCAGGAGACCTGGACCCCACGTGGCCGGTGGACGGGCGTTCGCTTCTCGGCGATCCCACGGCACTCGACAAGGCCGACGGCGGCCAGTTCTTCCCGGTGATCGTCTCGGACGGGGCGCACGGGGCCATCGTGGCCTGGCAGGACCTGCGCGACAGCCTCACCGACTTCGATGTCTTCGCCCAGCACATCCTCGCCTCGGGGGTCGTGGATCCGGCATGGCCCGCCAACGGGACGGCCCTGACCCGGGAGCTCGGCAACCAGGAAGAGCTGCGCATCGTCTCAGACGGCGCCGGCGGCGCCATCGTCTCCTGGATCGACGCGCGAAAGGGCGTGGGCGATCCCGACGTCTTCGCACAGCACGTGCTGAGCACCGGCGTCGTGGACTTGCGCTGGCCGCCCGACGGCCTCGGCGTGTGCTTGCTCCCCGGCAGACAGCAATTCCAAGACATGACCTCGGACGGCTTGGGCGGAGCCATCCTCGCCTGGGACGACAATCGCGCCGGCGCCCTCGGCTTCGACGTGTTTGCGGAGCACGTCCTGAGTTCCGGCGCCGACGATCCCGCCTGGCCGGCCAACGGACGCGCCGTGTGCACGGTGACGGGCGATCAGGGGCGCGTGACCATCACCTCGGACGGCGCGCACGGCGCCATCGTGGGCTGGAGCGACGGGCGCGTCCTCGGCACCGACCACATCTTCGCCGAGCACGTGCTCGCCACCGGTGCGCTCGACCCCGCGTGGCCCGTGAACGGCACCGCGGTCTCCAACGCGGGCGTGCTGGAGTCGCGCCCACTTGCCGTGCCGGACGGCACGGGCGGCGCGATCATCAACTGGATGGCGTTCACCACGCACCTCGACATGTTCGTGCAGCACGTGAAGGCGAATGGCCTTCTCGATCCGCTGTGGCCGGCTGCCGGCAAGGCGCTCACGCACACGCTGCGCCAGCAGACCAACGCGGAGATCGTGCCGGACGGCGCGGGTGGCGCCGTGATCGCCTGGGAAGACAGCGGCGACGTCGCCGCGCAGCACGTCCTCGCCTCGGGCCTGCTCGATCCCGCTTATCCGGACACCTTCCGTGAAGTGTGCAACCTGCCGAGCCAGCAGGGCGACCCCGCACTGGTCGCGACCTCGGGTGGCGGGGCGATCGTGTCGTGGACCGACACCCGAAACGCCGTCGATACCGACATCTTCGCCATGCAGATCCTGGAGGCCGGCACCGTCGACGCGCCGCCCGTGACGCCGGCCTTGCTCGCTTTCGCCCCGCTGAGCCCGAACCCCGCGCGCGGCCTCATCACGCTCCGCTTCTCGCTGCCGCGTGCGGCTCGGGCCAATCTCGCCATCTACGACGTGGAAGGAAGGCGCGTGCGCCAGCTCGCCTCCGGCGTGCGTGCCCCAGGCCAGCAATCGGTCCCCTGGGACGGCCGTGACGACAACGGCCGCCCCGTCCACGCGGGCGTCTACTTCGCTCGACTCGAAGCCGAAGGCCGAGCGGTCACCGCGAAGCTCGCCACCCTTCCCTGAGGAGATCGCCCCATGACTCCCTTCATCGAGTTGTGCCCCGTGCGCACCGAGGCCGTGCCGCTGCAAGTTCTCGACCGTCCCGTGCAAGCGATGCGCGCCGTGGTCATGCAAAGCGTGGGCGGGCCCGAAGTGCTCGAGCTGGAGCGTGTGCCGATTCCCCAGCTGAAGAGCGGAGAGGTGATGGTCGAGCTGCACGCGCGCGGCGTCAATTTCTCGGAGACCGAGTGGCGGCGGGCGCGCTATCACCCGACGCCTTTGCCCTGGATCCTGGGCAGCGAAGGCGCGGGTGTGGTCACGGCGGTGGGCCCCGACGTGGACCCCGCGTGGCGCGGGCACCGGGTCGCCTTCTACGCCCCGCCGCCGACCACGAGCGGCACCTACGCCGACTTCGCGACCGCTCCGGCCGCGGCACTCCTGCCGCTCCCCGATGCGCTCGACTTCGTCACGGCCGCAGCCATCCCGCAGCAGGGACTCACCGCATGGTTCCTCGTCCATCGCGCGGCGCGCGTGCGCGCCGGCCAGATCGTGCTCATTCACGCGGCCGCAGGGGGGGTGGGACTCCTCGCGGTGCAGCTCGCACGCCGTCTCGGCGCGCGCGTGCTGGGCACGATCTCGAGTGAAGAGAAGTCGCGCGCCGTCCAGGAGGCGGGCGGCGAGCCATTGCTCTACGGGGACGATCTTCCCGAGCGCGTGCGCGAGCGCACGGGCGGGCGCGGCGCCGACATCGTGCTCGATTCGGTGGGGCTACCCACCCAGGCGGCGAGCCTCGCCGCGCTCGCGCCCTTCGGCACCTTGATTCATTTTGGCGACGCGGGTGGATTCCCCGCGCCCGTGGACCCCAACGCGCTCTACGAGCGCTCGCTGCGCGTGGGGGCCTTCCACTTCCATCCTTCGCTCGATCCCTTGGCTCTCGCCCACGCGCGCCACGAGCTCGTGCAGAGCGCGCTCGACGGCTCGCTTCGCTTCCGCATCGACCGCACGCTGCCGCTCCACCGTGCCGCCGAGGCCCACCGGCTCCTCGAGAGCCGGCAGACCCTCGGCAAGATCGTGCTCGTGCGCTAGCCCCGCGCCCCAGCCAAGAGAAACGCCCCGGGAGGACTCCCTCCCGGGGCGTTCTGTGTGCGGCCCGACGATCGAAACTACGGAAGCGCGATGATGTGCGCCGAGCTCCTGTCGTCGCCCGCGATGATGCGAACCATGTAGACGCCCGGGCTCAGCTTGCGGCCCGTGCCGTCGTTGAGGCTGAAGGGCACCGTGTGCACTCCGGCCGCCTGGACGCCACTCACCAGCGTGCGAACCTTGGCGCCCGCGACGTTGTAGACCGCGATCGACACGTTCACCTGCTTGGGCAGCGAGTAGCGAATCGTGGTGGCGCCGCGAGACGGCGAGGCACCGGCGACCGAGAAGGAGAAGGCGAGCGGCGTGCCGTTGAGCGACACGTTGCGCGAGTCGACCATGACCTCGCTGCCGTCCTTCAAGAGGCCGTCGAGCTGGTACGTGAACGAGCCCGCGCCCGGCGAATCGTGGAGGCTGAAGTTGCCGCCCTGACCCATGGCGATGGGCGCCGCGTTGAGCAGCACGCGCGAGCCCAACAGGTTGTCGGAGCGGTAGAGGTTCCAGCCCGTCACCTGTTCGACGGCGACCGAGCTCCACGAGAGATCGACGCCCTGATCGCTGGCCTTGGCGTCGAACGTCGAGATCAGAGCCGGCACCGCCAGCTCGCAGTGGACCTGCGTCGAGCATGACTGCGGAGCTGCGCAGGCATCGCCGACCGGCAGCGCGTTGGCCGTGATGACATCGTTCGTCGGGTTGCAGTCCGCCGGTAGATTCACGGTCACGAACACGTCGAAGAAGCTGCCCGGCTGCAGGATCCCGGTCGAGCCGTTGATCGGCCCGCCGATCCAGCCGGCCGCGTCCGAGATCGAATAGTTGTAGTTGTCCGGCGCCGAACCGTTGTTGACGATCCGGAACTTGCGCGAGATCGACGAGCCCGAGTTGGCGAACGTATCCGCCGGACACGAGACCGAGTAGAAGAACGAGATGCCGGTGGTGAAGGCATCCGGCCCGCGTCCCGCCGTGTAGGTGTTCGTCCCGGGCGCGCGCACGTCACCCGACGAGATGCGCTGATCCGACCACGCCGGGTGGAAGATCGCCGTGCCGCGGGCCATGACCTGGTTGTAGTCGCCCAGGTTGGGGATGGCGAGCGTGTTCAAGGAGAAGAACGATGACTCGTCGGTGACCTGGAAGTTGGGCGACCAGGTGGCGCCGCCGTCGCGCGACACGGTGCCGAAGATGTTGGTCAACGACGCCGTCGAGCCGAGACCGGCCAGACGCGAATCGTGCCAGTAACAGGTGACCTGACCGCTCGCGTTCGTGCCGATGAACGGCCGGCGATTCTCGAGACCGGCAGGATCATCGTTCACGCGTACCGGAGCGCTCCACGTGGCACCGCCGTCCGAAGACTTGGTGACCAGAATGTCGCGCGTGTCGAGTGCCGCACCCGCTCCGAAGTTGAGCGGACGGACGCGCATCGTGTAGGTGCCGGTCGTCGTGCCGCCCGAGATCTGGAGACGGACGAGATAGTTCCCCGTCGCCGGGCAGGTCCACACGATCCGGTTCTCGAAGGAGCCGATGAACGAGGCGGCCAGGAGCGAGTCGGGGAACCCGGTCGGGTTGGGGAAGACAGGGGTCACGGCGAACAGGCGGACGCGCATCTGCCGCGTCGTGCCGCTGACGCCGCAGTTGAAGCCCTGCGGCAGCACGTCGATGATGAGGTTCTGGCCCTGCGTGGCGCTGAACTGCCAGTAGTCGAGGTCGCCGGCCGGGGTGATCGTGCCGGTGACGTCGTCACCGATGTTGAACAGATCCGGCGTGCCCGGGTTGTTGTTGTTGGCGACGATCTCGGTCTTCACCGGACCGGCCGCCACGTTCGCCGACCACGGCGCCGAATCGTGCCAGGTCACGTAGATGTTGCCGCGAAAGCAGCCGGTCGAGTTGTCGACCGCGATGTCGGGGAACTCGTTGCCGCGCTCGCGCAGGTCACCGGGGCCCGCGGCCAGGAAGTCGGTGACCAGGTTGGAGATCGCGGAAACCGGGGCGTAGGTGAGCCCGAAGTCGGTCGACTTGGTGAAGCCGATCTGGGCGTTGAAGCTCACGATGTTGCCGCCCGCGTCGGGGCAGAAGATCGAGTTCGCGCCCTTCTCCCACACGACGTAGACCTCGCCGGCCGGCCCGCACATGGGACGAGCCGCCTGCTTGGAGGCGGTCGGCGTCGTGCCGTTGTCGAGAATGATCGGCGGATCCCAGGTCAGGCCCTTGGTAGTGGAGCGCACGATCTCGATGTTCGAGTTGCCGATGAAGCGCGTGTAGGCGACGTAGATGTTGCCGCTCACCTTGTCGACGGCGAGCATGCACTTGTCGAGGTTTCCGGTCGCCGCCGTGCCGATCGAGGCCTGGACCGGCGAATCGAGCGTGAGCACGCCGGCCACGAAGTGAGCGTGGGTCACGGCCACGTTCTGCTGGCCGGTCTTGGTGTAGAGCTGGACGAGATACCAGTTGCCGACCTCGTCGGTGTCCCAGCCCGTGTCGCCGAACGACTGGTCGCCCGCCGCCTGCAGCGGCACGTTGCCGCCGTCGGTGAAGGTGGCGCCGCCGTTGGTCGAATAGGCGTAGCTCGAAAGCGTGTTGCCGGCCGT
>DATFWU010000155.1:0-10400 GCA_035259005.1 Candidatus Eiseniibacteriota bacterium | reverse complement strand
TTGCTTCCCGAGACCCCCGTTTCTATACTGCAGCCGGTAGCCAAAACGGGCCTCTCCGCACGGTCGTTTTTCGCGCCCCGGCGTCCCCGCAAGGACGCCCCCGATTCCCGAGAAGAAGGGCACTCGCATGGACATCACCATTCAGCAATCCGATCTCGCTTTCGGGGTCGGCACCGCGCTCTCGAGCGTCCCCGCGAAGAGCACGCTCACCATCCTGCAATCGCTCTTGCTCGAGGTGCAGGACGGCGGACTTCGCATCACCGGAACGGATCTCGACGTGACCACGTCGGTCACCGTTCCATGCGAGACCAAGGCCGCCGGGCGCGTGGCGGTGCAGGCGCGCCACTTCTCCGACGCCGTTCGCAAGCTACCCAAGGGCTCGGTGCGCGTGGTCGACGACGACGGCGGGCTGACCGTGCACTACGGCAAGGGCAAGTCGCAGGTGCCACGCCTCGACGATCAGGACTTTCCGATGACGCCTGAGGTCAAGGCCGAGGGACGCGTCTCGATCGAGGGACCCGTGCTCGCCCGTCTCATCCAGCGCACGTCGTACGCCGTGTCGTCGGACGAGACCCGCGCCGTGCTCAACGGAGTCTACTTCGTGGCCTCGGACAAGGACCTCACCCTGGTGGCCACCGACGGACACCGCCTGGCCCGGGCGCGCCGCAGTGGCTCCTTCGGCGCCCTGGGCAAGGAGGGCTTCGTGGTGCCGGGTCGCACCGTGGCGCTTCTCGGGCGCATGGCGGCCGAAGCCACGAGCCCGGTCGAGATCGGTCTCGCGCCGGCGCGCAACCAGGCCGCTTTCCGCATGAAGGTCGGCGCCTACGACGTCGTGGTCTTCACCCGCCTGCTCGAGGGCCCGTATCCCAACTACGAGCAGGTGATCCCCAAGGGCAACCAGAAGCTCCTTTCCATCGCGCGCGGCGAGATGCGCGAGGCGGTGGACCGCGTCTCCACGCACTCGGACAACATCACGCACCAGGTCCGGCTCGACGTGAATCCGGGCAAGGTGACGGTGCGCGTGAACACGACCGACGTCGGCTCGGGCGAAGAAACGATCGAAGGCCGCTACGACGACGAGCCGCTCTCGGTCGCGTACAACGCCAACTACCTGCTCGATATCCTGAAGAGCCTGGACTCGGAGCGCGCCGTGGTGCGCCTCGACAAGCCGACCAACGCCGGCATCGTCGAGCCCGACGGCGGCCTCACCGACAAGGACGAGGATCTGCTGTGCCTGATCATGCCGCTGCGCCTCCCCGAGACCAACGAGGTGGTGATGGCGGGGGCCGGCCGGCGCGGATGAGGGATCTCCGCCGCGCGTCCCGACTCGGCGAGCTGCTTCCCGGCGTGCTCGGCGATCTCGGTCTCTCCGAAACGCTCCAGGCCTCCGTCGTGCTTGGCGCCTGGCGCGGCGTGGTCGGCGAGAAGCTCTTTGGTTACGCGCGCGCCACGGCGTTCCAAGACGGCATCCTGACCGTGGAAGCGATCTCCCCCGTGTGGCTCGCGGAGATCCGCTTCCACCAGGTACGCATCCGAAAGAGTCTCGACGAACGATGCGGCTCGGGCGTGGTGCGCGAGCTGCGACTCGTTCTGGCGAGCCCCCGTGAAGGCGAGAGTACATGGCAGTGAAGGAAAAAGACGCGGAAGTCAAAGGCCATCACTACGACGCCACCAACATCACCGTCCTCGAGGGACTGGAGGCGGTGCGCAAGCGTCCCGCCATGTACATCGGCGACATCGGGGCGCGCGGGTTGCACCATCTCGTCTACGAGGTGGTCGACAACTCGGTGGACGAAGCGCTGGCCGGCATCTGCACCGAGATCCACGTGCGGCTGCACGGCGACGGCTCGTGCACCGTGGTCGACAATGGCCGCGGCATTCCGGTCGACATCCACAAGGGAACCAGGCGTCCGGCGCTCGAGGTGGTGATGACCACGCTGCACGCCGGCGGCAAGTTCGACTCCAAGGCCTACAAAGTCTCGGGCGGCTTGCACGGCGTCGGCGTCTCGGTGGTGAACGCGCTCTCCGAGTGGCTCGACGTCGAGGTCGCGCTGGGCGGCAAGTTCCACCGCCAGCGCTACCAGCGCGGCAAGCCGACAGGCGATGTCGAGGTCGACGGCAAAGTCGAAGTCACCAAGACGCGCGGCCAGGACGAGGGACGGGCCAAGCGCGCCAAGGGGAAGGGCGCGTCCCAGCCCGAGCTCGATCTCGCGCTGCGCGCGGGCGACGGCTACGACTCGGGCACGCTCGTGCGCTTCAAGCCCGATCCGCAGGTCTTCCAGGAGACCAGCTTCTCGTTCGACACCCTGGCCCAGCGCCTGCGCGAGCTGGCGTTCTTGAACAGCGGGCTTCGCATCACGCTCACCGACGAGCGCACCGGCAAGATGCACGACTTCCGCTACGAGGGCGGCATCCTGGAATTCGTGCGCTACCTGAACCAGATGAAGAGCCCGCTGCACTCCAAGCCGATCAGCTTCTCGCGCACCAAGGACGACGTCGAGGTGGACTTCGCGCTCCAGTACAACGACTCCTACGCGGAGAACGTGTACTCGTACGTGAACAACATCAATACGGTCGAAGGCGGCACGCACCTGATCGGCTTCCGCTCGGCGCTCACGCGCACGCTCATCAACTACGCCGAGCGCGAGGGTCTGGCCAAGCAGCTCAAGTCGCAGATCTCGGGCGAGGACGTGCGCGAGGGCCTGACCGCGGTGCTCTCGGTCAAAGTGCGCGACCCGCAGTTCGAGGGGCAGACCAAGGGCAAGCTCGGCAACTCCGAGGTCAAGGGCATCGTCGAGCAGATCGTGGGGGAGGGGCTGCGCGAGTTCTTCGAGGAGAACCCGCCGGTGGCCCGCAAGATCTGCGAGAAGATGATCTCGGCGGCGCGGGCGCGCGATGCGGCGCGCAAGGCGCGCGAGCTGGCGCGTCGCAAGTCGCTGCTCGACGGCGCGGCGCTGCCCGGCAAGCTCGCCGACTGCGCCTGGGAGAAGCCGGAAGATTGCGAGATCTTCATTGTCGAGGGGGACTCGGCCGGGGGATCGGCCAAGCAGGGACGCGACCGGCGGATGCAGGCGATTCTTCCGCTCAAGGGCAAGATCCTGAACGTCGAGAAGGCACGTGTCGACAAGGTGCTCTCCAACGAGGAGATCCGCACCATCATCACGGCCCTGGGCACCGGCATCAAAGACGAGTTCGATGCCAGCAAGCTGCGCTACCACAAAGTCATTCTGATGACCGACGCGGACATCGACGGGGCGCACATCCGCACGCTGCTCCTCACCTTCCTCTTCCGCGAGATGAAAGCGCTGGTCGAGAACGGCAATGTGTACATCGCCCAGCCGCCGCTCTATCTCGTGAAAAAGGGGAAGGAAGAGATCTACTGCTACTCGGACGCCGAGCGCGACCGGGCGTCCGAGCGCCTGGGCAAGAAGGGCGTGACCATCCAGCGCTACAAGGGCCTGGGCGAAATGAACCCCGAACAGCTGTGGCGCACGACCATGGATCCGGAGACGCGCACCCTGCTCAAGGTGGAGCTCCAGGACGAGCCCGAGACGGAGTTCATGTTCACCACGCTCATGGGCGAGATGGTCGAGCCGCGCCGCAAGTTCATCGAGGAGAACGCCACGTTCGTGAAGAACCTGGACATCTGATACGGGAATCCGTCGCGCTCTTGCCACTCGCTCCCGTGCATAGGAAGGTTCGATGAGCTCGTTGACGCCAGGACAGAGGCTGGTGCCCACCAGCATCAAGGACGAGATGAAGACCTCGTACATCGACTACTCGATGTCGGTCATCGTCTCGCGGGCGCTCCCCGACGTCCGGGACGGACTCAAGCCCTCGCAGCGGCGCATCCTCGTCGCCATGAACGATCTCGGGCTGGCGCCCGGGCGCCCGTACCGCAAGTGCGCCAAGATCGCGGGCGACACCTCGGGCAACTACCATCCCCACGGCGAGCAGGTGGTCTATCCGACGCTCGTGCGGCTGGCGCAGGACTTCAACATGCGCTACCCGCTGGTCGACGGGCAGGGCAACTTCGGCTCGGTGGACGGCGATCAGCCGGCGGCCATGCGTTACACCGAAGCGCGCCTGACGCCCGTGGCCATGGAGATGCTGGCCGACCTCGAGAAGAACACGGTCGACTTCCGCCCCAACTACGACGAGACGCGTGAGGAGCCGGTGGTGCTGCCGGCCGTGCTGCCCAATCTCCTCGTCAACGGATCGAGCGGCATCGCGGTCGGGATGGCGACGGAAATCCCGCCCCACAATCTGGGCGAGATCGCCGACGCCATCGCCAAGGTGATCGACCAACCCGAGCTGCCCACCGAGGAGCTGTTCAAGATCGTCAAGGGCCCCGACTTCCCGACCGGCGCCATCATCTACGGTCTACAGGGCATCCGCGATTGCTACGAAAAGGGCCGCGGGCTCATCCGCGTGCGCGCCCGCGTGGTGACCGAAGAGGGGCGGGGCGGCCGCATGAGCCTCGTGGTCACCGAGATTCCATTCCAGGTCAACAAAGCGAACCTGCTCGAGAAGATCGCCGACCTGGTGAAGGAAGGAAAGATCGAGGGCATCTCCGACCTGCGCGACGAGAGCGACCGCGAAGGTACGCGCGTGGTGGTCGAGCTCAAGAAGGACGCGCAGCCGCGCGTCGTCCTGAACCAGCTCTACGTGCACACGCCGCTGCAGACCACCTTCGGCGCCATCATGCTGGCGCTGGTCGACGGGCGGCCGCAGACGCTGTCCCTGCGCCAGCTCATCGACGAGTACGTGAAGCACCGCCAGATCGTGGTGCGGCGCCGCACCGAGTTCGATCTCGCGGAGGCCGAGCGCCGGGCCCACATCCTCGAGGGCTACAAGATCGCGCTCGACAACATCGACGCGGTGATCGAGCTCATCAAGAAGTCCAAGGACACGGATGCGGCGCGCACCGGCCTCATGTCGCGCTTCGGCCTCTCCGAGATCCAGGCCAATGCCATCCTCGACATGCGGCTCGCGCGGCTCACCGGCTTGGAGCGCGAGAAGATCGAGCAGGAGTACCTCGAGACCATCAAGCTCATCGAGGAGCTGCGCTCCATCCTGGCTTCGCCGGCCAAGATGCTGCGCATCATCAAGACGGAAGTGCTCGACCTGAAGAAGAAATACGCCGACGAGCGCCGCACCGAGATCGTGCCCGAGGAGGGCGACCTCTCGATCGAGGACCTGATCCAGAACGAGGACATGGTCGTCACGCTCTCGCACGCCGGCTACATCAAGCGCAATCCAGTGAGCCTCTACCGCTCGCAGCGTCGCGGCGGCAAGGGCCTGATCGGCGCGCGCACCAAGGAAGAGGACTGGATCGAGCACCTCTTCGTGGCCCAGATGCATTCGTATCTTCTCGTGCTCACCAACCGCGGGCGCTGCTACTGGCTCAAGGTGCACGAGATCGATCAAGCGGGACGCGCGGCCAAGGGGCGGCCGATCGTGAACCTGATCGAGATGGACCGCGAGGACCGCGTGCAGGCGGTGGTGCCGGTGCGCGAGTTCGACGACCAGCACTTCCTGGTCCTGGCCACCCGCGCGGGCCTGATCAAGAAGACCGTGCTCTCGGCCTACGGCAACCCGCGGCGCTCGGGCATCAACGCCATCCTGCTCGAGGACGGCGACGAGCTGATCGAGGCCCTGATCACCGACGGCACGCAGGATCTGATCCTGGCCAAGAAGCTCGGCAAGGCGATCCGCTTCCACGAGCGCGAGGCGCGGCCCATGGGCCGCACCACCTACGGGGTGAAGGCGGCCACGCTCGAGGATGGCGACACCGTGGTCTCGCTGGTCGCGGTCAAGCGCGAGGGCACGCTCCTCACCGTCACCGAGAACGGCTTCGGCAAGCGCTCGGAGATCGGCGAGTACCGCGTGAGCCACCGCGGCGGCCTCGGCATCATCACCATCAAGACCACGGAGCGAAACGGCAACGTGGTCTGCGTGAAGGAAGTCGTGGACGGCGAGGAGCTCATGGTGATCACGCGCCAGGGCCAGGTCATCCGCATGCCGGTGCGCGGGATCTCGGTCATCGGCCGCAACACGCAGGGCGTGCGCATGGTGTCGCTCGAAGAGGGCGACCAGGTGACCGACGTGACCCGCGTGGTGGGCGAAGAGGCCGAGGGCGCGAGTGGGGAAGCCGTAGGGGGCGAGACCGGCGAAGGCACCCCCTCGGGCAACGGCAACACGCCGGACGAAGAAGAAGAGTAAGAGCGAGAACGGGCCGGGCGGCGATCGCGATCGCGATGGCATCGTGCGGCCCTTCGCTTTGCCCACGCTCGTGAAAAAAGGTGCTTGAACGCATGGAGCGGATCTCCGCCTCGACCATTCGACGCCTCTCGGGCTACCTGCGCGTGCTCGACGATCTCGTGCAGCAGGGAGGAGACATTGCCTCGTCCATGGAGCTGGCCGAGCGCACCGGTGTCTCTCCGGCCCAGGTACGCAAGGATCTCTCGCACTTCGGCAATTTCGGGCGGCGCGGCTACGGCTACGAGGTGGGAAGCCTGCGCTCCGAGATCCGCGCCATTCTCGGGCTCAGCCGGCGCTGGCGCGTGGCCATCGTCGGGGCGGGGAACGTGGGCACCGCACTCTTCGCCTACAAGGAATTCCACGAGCGCGGCTTCGACGTGGTCGCCGTCTTCGACACCGCGCCCGAGCGCATCGGCCAGCGTCTGGGCGAGCTCACGATCGAGCCCATGGAGCGCTTGGGCGAGATCTGCCGCGAGCGCGCCATCGAGATCGGCGTCATCGCGGTGCCGTCGCGCGCCGCGCAGGAGGCGGCGGATGCGGTGGCGCGGGCGGGGGTGAAGGGCGTGCTCAACTTCGCGCCACGCAAGCTGGCCGTGCCGCGCGGCGTCACGCTGCGCGACGTGAACCTCGCCGTCGAGCTCGAGAGCCTGGCCTTCGCACTGCGCGCGGGCGCGAAGGGATGATGATGGCAGGTCCGGCGTGATCGCCGGGCGCGAGCTCGCCCGGCGCATCGAAGAGGACGAGGGCTACAACATCGCCGCCTGCGTCGAGGCCTTCGGCCGCGAAGTGCCCGAGGCGCACGTGGCCACCCTCGCGGTCGGTGGCGGATGGGCCGGATTCGCCGCCTCCGTACCCTTCTTGTGCCAGGCCAAGGGGCTCGGCATGCAGGGTCCGGTATCGGCCGACGATCTCGGTCGGGTCGAGGATTTCTACCTCAGCCGGGGCGTGCCGGCGCAGGTCGTCGTCTGTCCGCTCGGCGATCCTTCGGTGTTCGAGCTTTCGCGCCGCGGCTTCCACGTGCACGAGTTCGAGAACGCGCTGGTGGCCGAGCCGGATGCGATCACGCCGCCGGCGGCCGCGCCCGGCGTCGAAGTGACGCCGGCGGACGTCGACCTGTGGGCCGAAACTTGCGCGCGGGGGTTTTTCGAGGACGAGGCCACGCTCGCCGCCGTGCGGCCGGCGTTCGCGGGTGTCGCCAAGCTTCCCGGCGTCGAGATCTTCCTGGCGCGCGTCGACGGCATCGTGGCCGGGGCCGGAGCGCTCGGCGTGCGCGACGGCATGGCCGGCTTCTTCGGCACCAGCGTCTTGCCGCCGTTTCGCTCCCGCGGCGCGCACCGCGAGCTGATCCGCGCCCGCGTCGCGGCGGCCCACGTGGCCGGCGCCGATCTCCTGCGCGTGACCACGCTCCCCGGCAGCGACTCGCAGCGGAATTTCGAGCGCTGGGGATTTCGCCCCGCCTACACCCGGACGGTCTTGATCAAAGAATCGGCTGGATGAAGGAGTAGCATGGGCGCCATGAGCGCGCCCCGAACTCGCCCCGCCTTCGTCTATCATCCCGACTACTTTGCCGAGATCGGGGCGCACGTCTTTCCCATCGAGAAGTATCCGGGCACCAAGAAGGCTTTGATCGACGCCGGCCTCACCACGCCCGAGGAGTGGATCGAGCCGCCCAACGCGACGCGCGAGGAGCTCGCTCTCGCGCACACGCCGGCCTATCTCGACGACTTCCTCCATGCGCGCCTGACGCCGCGCACGGCCTTCTCGGAATTCCCGCTGACCAAGGAGATCGTGCGTGCCTACGTGCGCGGGGCCGGCGGCTCGATCGTGGCCTGCCGCGAAGCGCTGGTGCGCGGCTTCGGGGCCAACTGCGGAGGTGGCTTCCACCACGCGTTCGCCGACATGGCGGCGGGCTTCTGCTACCTGAACGACATCGCGATCGGCATCCGCGTCCTGCAGCGCGAGGGCAAGATTCGACGCGCCGCCGTGATCGATTGCGACCTCCACCAGGGCAACGGCACGGCGCGCATCTTCCAGGGCGACGACAGCGTGTTCACCTTCTCCATCCATCAGGAGAATCTCTATCCGGTGAAGGAGAAGAGCGACTGGGACATCGGCCTCGAGGATCACGCCGGGGACCAGCGCTACCTCGACGAATTGTCGCGGGCGCTGCCCCAGGTGATGAAGCGCGCCGAGCCCGACTTCGTCGTCTATCAGGCGGGCGCCGATCCTTTCGAGGAGGATCAGCTCGGGGATCTCGGCATCACGCGGCCGGGGCTCCTCGAGCGTGACCGGCTGGTGCTCTCCGAGTGCGCGAGGCGGGGCGTCCCCTGCGCGGTGACGCTCGGCGGCGGCTACGCCCGCCGTCTCTCCGACACGGTGGCCATCCATGCCGGCACGCTCACTACCATGCTCGAGGTGTGGAGCGGACAATCGGGCTGATCCGAGGGGGGCCCGCCCGCCAAAGCTCGCCGGCCGATCTGCCGATCTCTAGAGGGGGCGTTGCCCCAGGAGGCACGGCATGAATCGGTTTCTGATCGTCGTCTGCTTCGCTGTCGCGCTGGCGAGCGTGGCCCAGGCGAAGTCTCACCCGAAATCTCACCCGGCCACGCCGGCGCCGGCCGCGGCACCCGGCCATGCCAGGAGCGAGATCGCGGTCGGCCGGGGCTGGCCGCTCCACCGCACGCTTCCCACGGTCGTCGTCCGGCCCTCGCGTGTTCCGGTGCGCGTCGTGACCGCGACCTATCTCGCCCCCGTGGTCTGGCACCCGCTGATCGTTCCGCGTCCGGCGCCCTCGCTCCTTGTCTGGGAGGATCGCGACCATCTCGCGCGCAAAGACGACTGGACGGAGATGACATTCAACACGGCCAAGCGCGGCTCCCGGCTCTTCCTCGAGGTCGAGAGCGGCCAAGTGCAGCTCGAGTTCGCCGAGGTCGTCTTCACCAACGGGCAGGCGCGTGTCGTGGACTTCCAGGAGAACACCCGCGAGCAGGGCTTCTATCCCATCCTCGACTTCAAAGAAGCGCGCGACGTGGACCACGTGCGGATCGTGGCCCGCGCCAACTCGGATGCGGCTCACATCTCCCTGCACATGCAAGGGTGACGGGGGCAGAGCAAAGCGGTGACGGCGGGGAAAAACGGCGCACGGAGGGAAGCGCTCTGGGCTCGAGCGGTCGTGCGCCTAATGCAGCCCCCTCCCTGAGGCTTGAGACGGCCGACACGCTCCCACCTCGCTCAAAGGAGAGGCGCCGTACCGCCCATTCCTGATCCCGTTGCAGCGACGGGAAACAAGTAGGGTCTGGGAGTTCCTTGCCAGGGACTTCCCTTGCCCGGCTGCGCCAAAAACGCTACGTCCCTTGCGCGGAAGGCGTCAAGTGTAATCGTTTCCCAAATCGTTGAGTGCCCGAAACCATGGGTCAATCCGTCTTGAAACGGGTGCTCCTACTATTTCGGTTCGGATTAGCCAAGTCTTGAGTGCGCGAAATAGGGGGTCAATCCGTCTTGAAACGGGTGCTCCTACTATTTCGCTTCGGATTCGCGGTCAGCGATATCGAAGGCCCGCCGCCAAGTACAGAATGACGAGCGTGAGCAAGAGCCCGCCACCCGCGAGGCCGATGGTGAGCTTTCTCATGCGCGCCAGATCAGGACTCTGCTCGCGCGCCATCTTGCGCAAACGAGGACCTAACACGAAATCGTGGATCGACTGGATCACGATGAGCACCACGAAGAGTAGGATCTTCGCGCGCAGCGCTTGGCCGTACGCGGTTTCCTGAAGCGCACGCCCGACATCGGGCAGTCCGGCAAAGGCCAGCATCATGCGCCTGGCACCGGTGAGCGCGAGCACCGCGAGGGCCGCCCAGGCATAGGGCCGGAAGCGCGCTCCCATGGCCGCAATCATCTCGATCCGCTTCTCGGGCGGAAGCTTGTTGCGGATGACCGGGGTGATCACGAGAGGGATGGCGAGCGAGCCGCCGACCCAGACCGTGGCCGCCAGGAGATGAAGGAAGTTCAGCCAGACTGCTTCCATGCCGGGACTCCTTTCGCCACGGGACTCTAGGAGACAAAACCCCGGCGCGGAAGATGCATAAGACACCCGTTGGTTCGCTTGGGTTGAAGTCCCCAACCCGGTACCCGCCGCA
>DATFWU010000154.1:0-28020 GCA_035259005.1 Candidatus Eiseniibacteriota bacterium | reverse complement strand
CAGGTCGGGGTGACGAACCGCTGGCTGCAGCGCGGCTACGTCAACGAGGAGCTGGCGCCGCCGACCACGACCGGGGAGCGAAGCAACTGATCCGGCGGCTCGCGTGAGCGGACTCTTCGTCGTTCTCGTCGCGGCCGCCGCGCTGACCGTCGCCTATCGCTATTACAGCGCCTTCCTCGCCGCCAAGGTCTTAGCCCTCGACGACTCGCGGCCCCCCCCCGCGCACCGCCACTTCGACGGTGCCAACTACATTCCCACCCACCGCTGGGTGCTCTTCGGCCACCACTTCGCCGCCATCACCGGCGCCGGGCCCTTGATCGGTCCGGTGCTGGCGGCGCAGTTCGGCTACTTCCCGGGTCTCGCCTGGCTCATCGTCGGCGTCTGCCTGGCGGGCGCCGTGCACGACTTCGTGATTCTCACCGCGAGCACGCGGCGCGACGGGCGCTCACTGGCCGAGATCGCGCGCACCGAGATCTCGCTCCGCGCCTACTACATCGCCGCCGTCGCCATCCTCTTCGTGGTGGTGATCGCGCTCGCCGGTCTCGGCCTCGCGGTGGTGAACGCGCTGCGCGAGTCGCCCTGGGGCACGTTCACGCTCGCCGCCTCGATCCCCATCGCGCTCGCCATGGGCCTGTGGATGTACCGCGTGCGCCCGGGAAAGATCGCCGAGGCCTCGGCCGGCGGCGTGGTCGCCTTGCTCCTTTGTCTCATCCTGGGCCGCTGGGTGGCGGGCTCCGCCCTCGCGCCCTACTTCACGCTCGACAAGACCGGGGTCACGGTGGCCATGGCGATCTACGGCTTCGTCGCCTCGGTGCTCCCGGTGTGGCTGCTCCTCTGCCCGCGCGATTATCTCTCGTCGTACATGAAGCTCGGCACGGTCGCCTTCCTCGCCATCGGCGTGTGCCTGGTGAATCCCAAGCTCCAGATGCCGGCCGTGACCGTGTTCGCGGCCGGCGGCGGACCCATCGTGCCGGGGCCGCTCTTTCCTTTCTTGTTCATCACCATCGCCTGCGGCGCCATCTCGGGTTTCCACGCCCTCGTGGGCTCGGGCACCACGCCCAAGATGCTCGACAAGGAATCGGACGCGCGCCCCATCGGCTACGGCGCCATGCTGTGCGAGGGCGTGGTGGGGGTGATGGCGCTCGTGGCCGCGACCGCGCTCCATCCCGGCGACTACTTCGCCATCAACGTCTCCCCCGAGAAGTTCGCGGCGCTGGGAATGGCGCCGGTGCACTTGCCCATGCTGCAAGGCGAGGTGGGGGAGGCGCTGGCCGGCCGCACCGGCGGCGCCGTGTCGCTCGCTGTGGGCATGGCGCAGATCTTCTCCGGCCTGCCGGGCATGCGCGGGCTCATGAGCTACTGGTACCACTTCGCCATTCTCTTCGAAGCACTCTTCATCCTGACCACGATCGACACCGGCACGCGCGTCTCGCGCTTTCTCCTGCAGGAGTTCCTGGGCAAGTTCTACAAGCGGTTCGAGCGCACCGACTGGTTGCCCGGCACCGTGATCTCGACGGCAGTCATCGTGGCGGCGTGGAGCTATTTCATCCTCACCGGAAACATCAGCACGATCTGGCCCATGTTCGGAATCGCGAACCAATTGCTGGCGGCGGTGGCGCTCACGGTGGGAACTTCGGTCCTGCTCAACGCCGGCAAGGCGCGCTACGCCTGGGTCACGCTCGGGCCTTTGGTCGGGCTCACGGTGATCACGCAGAGCGCGGGCTTTCTTTCCATTCGCGATAACTTCCTGCCTCTGGCGCGCGCCAGCGATCCCGCCCAGGCGTTTCAGGGTGCGCTCGACGCCGGCCTCACCGCCATCATGATGGCTTGTATGCTGGGAGTTCTGGTGGAGGCCATCCTGCGCTGGCGCCGCCCGGCCCGCGTGCCCGCCGAGGGCAGTCCGGCGACCGCCGACGTGCCCGCCACGTGTTGCTAGCGCGCCGCCGGTGAAGTCCCCGTCCGGGGCGCCAAGATCTTCGACAGCACGTCGGTCACGCCCTTGATCCTCTGGAGCTCCGGATAGCGCAAGCCGCCCTTGTAGTCGAGCTTCACGTCGCGGAAGAACTCGTCGTTCTTGATCAGGAGATCGAGCGGCTCGCCCTGGGCGGTGTGCTTGACCGCGTCCTTCAGGCGATCCTCGTTCCACACCCGACCGTTGATGCCGACCAGCTCCATGTCGGGGCCGAGCCCGGCCTTGGCCGCGGGCGAGCCCGGAAGAACGTCGGAGATCTTTCCGTCTTCGGTGGCCACGCGCAGGCCGATAGAGAAGCGGTGGTCCTGTTCTTCGTTCAAGGCCTCGACGGCGTCGTAGTACTCGGTGGCCGAGTCGGCGTAGGCCATCTTCCATCCCGACGCCGTCACCCCGCCGAGCGGCGGCTGGGCGGTGACCGAGTCGACGCGCGCCGCGAAGAACGACTTCCAATCGTAGGGCGCGATCTGGCCGAGCGCGTGCTCCACGTCCTCGCGCGTGTAGGGCACGACCTGCGGCGGACTGCTCGGAGGGCCGTGGAAGGCGCGGCAGAAGTCGTCGAGCGAGCGCTGCCCGTGGGTGAGCTGGCGGATCTTGGTGTCGACGTCGAGCCACAGGAGCGTGCCCTCGTCGTAGAAGTCGGTGCCGCGTCGCAGGCTCGACCACGCCGTCGGCGAGCCGTAGAGGATCTGGGCCGCGACCGCGGTGTCGTAGAGCGGCCGCCAGTCGCGCCCCGGGCGGTTCGAGAACACGGCCACGTCACGCGCCAATTCGCCGCGCGCCTGCTCGGTCGTGAACAAGCCGCTGCGCGCCGCCAGCACCCATCCGAGATATTCGGTGAGCCCTTCGTAGACCCACAGCAAGCTTCCGTGCATGGGCTTTTCGTAGTCGGGCGTGGCGAGATCGGCGGGCCGCCGGTACTTGCCGTTCCACGAGTGCACCATCTCGTGCGAGAGCAGATCGGCGTTGGCGACATAGAGTGAATGGTCGACGATCGAGCGCTCGGGCACGCGATCGTCGCTCGACTCGTGATGCTCGAGCCCGAAGTGGTCGACGTTGTCGCTCAGCGTGTAGAGGAAGTGGTAGCGCCGGTAGTGGTGCGCGCCGAAGAGGGCGTTGGCCTCGTGCACGAGACGCCGATAGTGGACGAGGATCGAGTCGGGCACCTCGAGCCTGACCGGATCGTCGGTGGCGATGTCGAGCTCGTGCGTGATGCCGTCCACCGTGCCGAGCGGGAAGGCCTTGAGATAGCGCCCGGTGAGCACCGGCGAGTCGACGAGCGTGGTGAGGGAGACGCGCTCGAAGTCGATCGAAGATCCCGACGAGCGCTCGACCGGGAGCGACGTCGCCCACTTCCAGCCGTCGGGCAGGCGCAGCGAGGCCTGGATCGGCATGTCGTCGGAGGCCACGCCCTGCGGATAGAGCACCACCTGGTTCCAGCTCAGGAGGGCGAGGTGCGGCGTGACCGAAGCGCCCGCGTCGAACTCCCCTCCGCCCACGTTGGGTAAGAGATCGAAGCTCAGGTCGAGCTGGCTCGCGCCCGCGGGTACCTGGACGTGGAACGAGAACATCTCCTCGTCGTCGCGCCGCCACTCGACCTCGCGTCCGCCCGCCGTGAGACGAAGGTTCACGAAATCGCGAATCGGGCCCGTGGGACCGTGATCGCCTGGAATCCACTTGGGATAGAGAAGCGTGAGCGGTCCGGGCTTCACCGGCAGCACGAGATGCGCATGGATGAGACGCCGCGGAGATTCGCGCAGATCCACGTCGAGGTGCGCGACCTGGGCGAGCCCGGGCGATGCGGGGAACAGGAGGCCCAGGGCGAGGAGACGCGCGAGGTTTCGTAGCCGGCGGATGCGGGACATGGCGTGCGGTCCTTTTCGGAGGAGAGGCGGCGCGACCGGGCGAGCGCACCCTAGCAGCGCGCCCCGAGGCGCGACAAGCGACGGCGTGCGCTGCCGGCCGGTGTGCGCTACGATGCCAAGGAAGCCATGCGGACGGCGCGCGGCCCCTCGACGCCTCCCGGGAGTGCCATGGGTCCGCGCCCGAAGATCGCTCTCTTCGCCGCCACGGTCGCCGTGTTTCTCGCCGCTTGCGGCCCCGCGCACCAGGGCGGATCCCTTCAGTCCATCGATACCGTGAACGGTCCCGCGCCCGACACCATGCTGGCCGCCGACGCCGACTCGATCTCCCTCCAGACACCCTCCGACACGATTCGCGCCTTCGTCCCCGAGCGCCAGGATTGCGACGGCAACGGCGTGCCCGATGCCATCGACATCCGCGAAGGCACCGAGGACGACTTGAATCACAACGGCGTGATCGACGCCTGCGATCCCGACACCGCGCTGCCCGCCAACCCGCACAACCAGTCGTGGCGCGCGCTCGGCGCGGCCGAGGACACGAGCTTCTTCTGGGCCGGCTTCCAGAACCGCCCGATCGAGGACGGAGGCGAAGTGGTGGCCATCCGCTACACGGTGCCGCTCGAAGGGGCTCACGTGCGCCTCGACGTCTTCGACTCGCGCGGCTTCCTGGTGGCGACGCCGGTGAACGCGCGACAGGACGCGGGCGCCTACGAGAGCGTCTGGAATCGTGTGGGCATGGACGGCAAGGTGCTCAAACCCGGCATCTATCGGCTTCGACTGACCGTGGACAACCACAGCTATGTGAGGCGGGTGCGATGGGCGGTCTAGGCTTGGTGCGCCCTCGCGGGGATTCTTTCCCGGTGCCATAATGCCGCCGCCCCATTCGAGGAGAGTTCGATGAGCCATACGACGGTGGCCAGTCTCGGCACGCACGAGAAAGGAATCCGCGCGCGTCTCGGGCGCTTCGTGGAAGAGCGCGTGGTGGAGCGTCTGTGGGATCGGGACGCTACCCTGTGGGCCCGTGACGACCCAGCGCGCCGCGTGGTCGAAAACCGGCTCGGCTGGCTCGACGCGCCCACGTTGGCGCTGCGCGAGCGGACCGAGTACGAGGAGCTGGCGCAGGTGGCGCGCGCCGAGGGCGACCGCCACGTGATCCTGCTCGGTATGGGCGGCTCGAGCCTGTGCCCGGAGGTGCTTTCGCGCACCTTCCCGCCTGCGTCCGGCTATCCCTCGCTCGCCGTGCTCGACTCCACGCATCCCGCCTCGGTCCTCTTCGCCGGACGTGACGCTCCGCTTGGGCAGACGCTGTTTCTCGTGTCGACCAAATCCGGAACCACGCTCGAGACGCTCTCGCTCTACCACTATTTCTGGGAGCTGGCGGAGGCGGCGGGCCATCGCACGCCCGGCGCTTCGTTCGTCGCCATCACCGATCCCGGCACGCCGCTCGAAGCCGAGGCACGCGCGCGTGGCTTCCGAGCCATCCTGCCCGGACCGCCCCATGTCGGCGGCCGCTACTCGGCGCTGACCCCCTTCGGACTCGCGCCCGCCGCGCTATTGGGCGTCGATCTCGAGAAGCTCCTCGGACGTGCCAAGGCCATGGGCGAGCGCTGCCGTCATCCGGGCGAGGACAATCCCGGTTTGTTCCTGGGTGCGGCCCTGTGCGAGCTCGGGCTCACCGGGCGCGACAAGGTCACGATCGTGGTCGATCCGCCGGTCGCGAGCTTCGGCCTTTGGCTCGAGCAGCTGCTCGCCGAAAGCCTGGGAAAGGAAGGCAAGGGGCTCATTCCCGTTCTCGAGAGCTCTCTCGGCGCGCCGTCCTCGTACGGAGATGATCGCGTGTTCGTGCACATGGGCATGGGCGCGGGGAGCCCCGAGATCGAGCGGACGCTGGCCGCGCTCGAGGCCGCGGGGCACCCCGTGCTTCGGATTCCGCTCGAGGACGCGTACGACCTGGCCGGCGAAGACTTCCGCTGGGAGGTGGCCACGGCGGTGATCGCGCACGGGCTCGGCGTGAACGCGTTCGACGAGCCCAACGTAGCCGAGAGCAAGAAGAACACGGAGAACGTGCTCGAAGCCCTCGCCAAGAGTGGAAGCTTCGAGAGCGAGACGCCGTGGGCGACCGCGGACGGCCTCGAGCTCTACGGCCCGCCCGGAGCGCCGCCGCCCGGCGGAAAGACGGGAGACGAGAAAGACCTTCTGCGCCTGTGGGACACCTGGCTCGCGGCGCGCTCGCCCGGGAGCTACCTCTCGCTCCAGGCCTATTTGGCGACCGTTCCGCCCATCGAAGAGATGCTCGAGACGACCAAGCAGAAGCTGCGCGACCGCACCCGGCTCGCCGTGACCGCCGGCTTTGGTCCCCGCTTCTTGCACTCGACCGGACAGCTCCACAAGGGCGGCCCACCCCGGGGCGCCTTCGTCCAGATCACGGCGGGGAGCAGCGCGTCTTTGCCCATCCCCGGATCTCCCTTCACCTTCGAGCAGCTGATCCGCGCGCAGGCCCTGGGCGACGCGCGCTCTTTGGCAGGCCGCACGCTGCCGCTCCTTCGCTTTCACTTCCGAGATGGCGGCGACCTGGGTGCGATCCGCCTGTGGCTCGACCGCCTGACGCGCGTCCCTTCGAGGAGCGCGTGACCGCGGTCGGCATCGAGCTCGCTCCCAATCCGCTGAGCGTCGGGATGGCGCGCACCGTGGCTCCCGAGCCGTGCGCGTTCGTCATCTTCGGCGCCAGCGGCGATCTCACATCGCGCAAGCTCCTGCCCGCGCTCTACGCGCTCTGGCACGATTTGCTCCTGCCGGCGCGCTTCGCCGTCGTGGGTGTGTCGCGCGGCGACCTGTCCGACGCCGCCTTCCGCGACAAGGCGCGCGCCGCGGTGGCCGAGTTCGGCCGCGTCAAGCCGGACGGCGCGTCGTGGAACGCCTTCGCCGAGTGTCTGAGCTACGTGGGCGGCGACTTCGACGATCCCAACACGTTCGAGCGCCTGGGCGAGCATCTCAAGAAGGCGGACAGCGAGCGCGGCACGGCGGGCAACCGCGTGTACTACCTCGCCGTGCCGCCTTCGGTGTTCCCGCCGCTCATCAAGAAGCTGGGACAAGCCGGCATGGTCGAGCACGGCGAGCGCCCCTACACGCGCGTGGTGATCGAGAAGCCCTTCGGGCGCGACTTGAAGACGGCGCGCGCGCTCAATGTCGAGCTGGCGGAGACGTTGGTCGAGGACCAGGTCTTTCGCATGGACCACTACCTCGGCAAGGAGACGGTGCAGAATCTCTTCGTCTTCCGCTTCGCCAATTCGCTGTTCGAGCCGGTGTGGAACCGCAATTTCGTCGATCATGTGCAGATCACGGTGGCCGAGCCGATCGGCGTCGAAGGTCGCGGCGCGTTCTACGAGGAAGCCGGCGCCCTGCGCGACATCGTGCAGAACCACATGATGCAATTGCTGTCGCTCGTGGCCATGGAGCCGCCCGGGCGCTTCACCGCCAACGAAGTGCGTGACGAAAAGGTGAAGCTCTTGCGCTCCGTGCACATCCCGACGGCCGAGGAAGTGGATCGCATGGCGGTGCGCGGCCAGTACGGGTCGGGCGCTATCGCGGGCGAGGAGGTGCCGGGCTACCGCCAGGAGCCGGGCGTGGCCCAGGACTCGCCGGTCGAGACCTATGCCGCGCTCCGGCTCGAGATCGACAACTGGCGCTGGGCCGGCGTGCCCTTTTACCTGCGCGCCGGCAAGCGCCTGCCCAAGCGCGTCTCCGAGATCGCGGTGCAGTTTCGCTCGGTGCCGCACCTGCCTTTCGCCGAGCGCGCCGCCCAAGCCGAGGCGTGCGTGCTCGTGCTGCGCATCCAGCCCGACGAGGGCATCTCGCTCCGCTTCAACGCCAAGGTGCCCGGCTTCCGCGTCGCGCTGCAGTCGGTGAAGATGGATTTCCGCTACGGCACTTCCTTCGGCTCCGAGCCGCCCGAAGCCTATGAGCGGCTCATCGTCGATTGCATGATCGGCGATCCCACGCTGTTCGCGCGCGCCGACGAGGTCGAGGCGGCGTGGACGCTCATGGATCCCATCCTGGCTGCCTGGGCCGCGCACCGGCCCGCCGACTTTCCCAATTACGAGTCGGGAACCTGGGGACCGGCGGCGGCCGCCAAGCTGTTCGGCCGCGAGGCCCGGGCCTGGAGGCGCCCATGAGCTCCGCGGCCGACGTGCTGCGCACCGAGGACGTGCCCTTGGACGCCATCGAGCCCGCGCTGCGCGCCCTATGGCGCTCGCTCTCCGGCGGCGCGCCCGCCGAGGGGCGTCCCGCGATCACGCGTGTGATCACCATGAATCTGGTGGTGCTCGCGGGCACCGAGGCCGACGCCGAGCACGCGCTCGAGCTCTCGGGCCGGCTCGCCGAGCGCCATCCCTCGCGCGTCATCCTGGTGCGCTCGCGCTCGGGACCGGAAAAGGTGAGCGCCCACATCTCGATCCTCTGCCATCCGTCCGACGGCGGCCGCCAGCTCTGCTCCGAGCAGATCCAGCTCGTCACCGCCGGCAAGACCGCGCTGCGCATCGCCCAGCACGTCGCTCCGCTCTTCGTCGCCGACGTGCCGGTCGTGCTCTGGCTGCCGCGCCATCCGCTTCTGCTTCCGGTGGACGAGGATCTGCTCGCCATGGCCGACCGCATCGTGGTCGACGCGCGCTCCTTCCCCGAGACCGAGGCGGCGCTCGACCGCATGACCTCGTGGCTCGAGAGCCGGCGCGAGGTGGTCGATCTGGCCTGGCTCCGCCTCGAGCGCTGGCGCGCCCTCACGGCGCAATTCTTCGAGAGCGCCGACTCGCGCCACGACCTCGACGTGCTCGAGGAAGTCGAAGTGCGCTATCGCACGAGCCGCGAGGGCTCCCCCGAGGGCAGGGTCGAAGCCCTCTACTTCCTGTCGTGGCTCGCCTCGCGCCTGGGCGGACGCTGGGAGCACGGGGCCGTTCGCTCGGCGGGCGTCGATCGCTTCGGCGCTCTTCGCCCCAACCACACGCGTGTGGAGATGTCGCTCGTCGCGGTCGCGCGCACCGAAGGCGCTTGCGGCGATCTCGCCGGCGTGACGCTCGTCGCCGACGGCGGCCGCTGCCGCTACGAGATCGCGCGTGTCGAGGAGCTGGAAGTCGCCGAAGTCGTGGTCCAAGCGCCGCGCGCCGGCCCCGCCCCCGTGCGCGTGGGATTTCCGACCAGCCATCCGCTCGAGCTCTTGTCGCTGGCGCTGTCCGGCATGCCAAGCGATCCGCTCTACGCGCAGGTCCTGCGCGGGGCGCGCGCGCTCGCCGAAGGGCGCTGAGGCCAGCCGTGGAGATCCACGTCGCGGCCAACCCGAAGGACGCGGCTTTGACCGCGCTCGGCATCCTCGACCGCACGCTTCGTCCCGCCGCCGCCGAGCGCACGCGCGTGGGGCTCGCGATCTCGGGCGGGCGCACGCCCGAAGGCGTGTTCCGCCACCTCGCCCTGCCCACGATGCAGAGCTGGCCGGTGTGGCCCGCGCTCGACCTCTTCTGGGTCGACGAGCGCGCCGTGCCGCCCGACGACGCCGACAGCAATTATCGCTTGGCGTGGGACAGCTTCCTGGCCAAGGCACCGCTCGATCCGGCGCGCGTGCACCGCATGCGCGGCGAAGCGCCGGATCTCGACGCCGAGGCCAAGCGCTATGAAGAGGAGCTGGCCACCTGGGCCGGCCAGGCGTCTCCGGCAGCGGCCGAAGTGCCCCGGCTCGACGCCATGCTGCTCGGACTCGGTCCCGACGGACACACCGCCTCGTTGTTTCCGGCGAGCCCCGCGCTCGCCGAGTCGAAGCGCTGGGTGGTGGCCGCGCCCGGCCCGCCGCCGCACGAGCGCCGCCTCACGCTCACCTTTCCCGTCTTGAACCGGGCGCGCGTCGCGCTCTTCCTGGTCACCGGCCGCGAGAAAGCGGAAGCGGTGCGCCAGGCGATCACGCGAAGCGCACCCGTCGAAGCGATTCCCGCGTCCGGCGTGCAGCTCAGCGACGGACAACTTCATTGGGTGTTGGACGAAGCCGCGGCGACCCGTCTGGACGCGGGTCTCTTCGCCGGCCCAGGGCGCTGAGGCGCCGGAGATGCGAACATGACCGACCGTGCAAGCGTCACCGTCACTTCTTCCAAGGCGGATCTGGAGCGCCTGGCGCGCGTGATCCGCACCTACATCGTGCGCGAGACGACGGCGGCGGGGAGCGGCCACGTGACGTCGTCGTTCTCGGCCACCGAGCTCATGACCGCGCTCTTCTTCCACCGGCTGCGGCTCGATCTGGCGCGGCCGGAGTTCCCCAACAACGACCGCGTCGTGTTCTCGAAGGGACACGCGTCGCCGCTCCTGTACGCGCTGTTCGCGGCGGCGGGGGCGATCCCGACCGAGCGCCTGGATACCTTGCGCAAGCTGGGCAGCCCGCTCGAGGGACATCCCACGCCCAACTTCCGCTACGCCGACGCGGCGACCGGCTCGTTAGGGCAGGGGCTCTCCATCGGTCTTGGCATGGCGCTCTCGGCCAAGAGGCTCGACCAGCTTCCGTTCATGACCTGGGTGCTGATGGGCGACGGCGAGCTGGCCGAGGGCTCCGTGTGGGAGGCGGCCGAATTGGCGGGGCACTACGAGCTCGGCAATCTCGTGGCCATCTGCGACATCAATCGCCTGGGCCAGAGCGGGCCCACGATGTACCAGCACCACACCGAGATCTATCGGGCGCGCTTCGAGGCCTTCGGATGGAAGACGCACGTGGTCGATGGCCACGACTACGACGCGCTCGTGCCGCTCTTCGACTCGATCGACGGCAAGGGCAACCAGCCCGTCGCCCTCGTGGCGCGGACCATCAAGGGCAAGGGATTCTCGCTGATCGCCGACAAGGAAGGTTGGCACGGCAAGGCGCTGACGCCCGACCAGGCGAAGCAGTGCTACGCCGAGCTCGGCAAGCCCGAGCCCGATCCGCCCGGCGTGATCGCCGCCCCCGAGGAGAAGACACCGGCACGCCCGCGTCCCACGCAGCCGCCGGCCTTCGACTATAAGGTGGGGGAGAAGATCGCCACACGCAAAGCCTATGGCGACGCTTTGGCGCGGCTCGGCAAGGCGATGCCCGAAGTCGTGGCCCTCGACGGTGACGTCAAGAACTCCACCTTTGCCGAAGACTTCGCCAAGGCTGTTCCCGAGCGCTACTTCGACATGTTCATCGCCGAACAGAACATGGTGGGGACGGCGGTCGGGCTCTCGACGCGCGGGCGGGTGCCCTTCGTGTCGACCTTCGCCGCCTTCCTGAGCCGCGCCTACGATCAGACCCGCATGGCCGTCTACTCGCGCGCCAACGTCAAGTTCGTGGGCTCGCATTGTGGCGTGTCGATCGGCGAGGACGGACCCTCGCAGATGGGCCTCGAAGATTTGGCGATGTTCCGTGCCCTTGGGCAGTCGGTCGTCCTGTATCCCAGCGACGCCGTCTCAACCGAGCGCTGCGTCGAATTGTTGATCACCCACCGCGGCATCGGCTATCTGCGCACCACGCGTCCGGCGACGCCGGTCTTGTACTGCGACCTCGACAAGTTCCACTTGGGCGGCAGCATGGTGCCGCGGCGCTCGGACGCGGATCGCCTCACCATCGTGGGCGCGGGCATCACCGTGCACGAAGCGCTCAAGGCGGCCGATGCGCTGGCCAAGAAGAACATCCCCGTGCGCGTGGTCGACGCCTACTCGGTCAAGCCCTTGGATCGCGAGGGCCTGCTGGCGCACGCACGCGCCACCGGCGGGCAACTGCTCGTGGTCGAGGATCACTGGCCGGAAGGCGGGCTGGGCGAGGCGGTGGCGTCGGCATTCTCCTTCGAGCCCAGCGTGCGCGTCTGGCGCATGGCAGTACAGGGCTTGCCGCCCTCGGCGTCGCCCGAGGACACCATGCGCTGCGCGCGCATCGACGCGGCGGCCATCCAAGAGCAGGCGGAGAAGCTCTTGTCCTCGCGATGAACGAGTTCGGGGAGCGCTACGCTTCTTAAGCCATCCGAAATCGTGACGGCTGAGATCCCGTGAAAACCCTCCCGTACAGGCCGCGCGGCCTGTGAAGGGTCTTTAGGGATCGGTGGCTCAGCTTCCCGCGGCCAAGCGCGCCGCTCCGAAGAGCGCCGTACGTGGTTCGGTGACGAGACGGACCGGCACGCCGCGGATGAAGTCGTCGAGCGGCGTCTTGGCGAGGAAGGCCGGAGCGAAAGGTCCGCTGCGGATCGGATCGACCAGGCGGCCCACGATGCCTCCGGCCAGATAGACGCCGCCTTCGGCCACCGCACGCAAGGCCAGATTCCCCGCCTCGGCGCCGAGAATCGAAATCCACAGATCGAGCGCGTGCACGCAGACCGCTGCGCGCTTCTCCAAGGCGAGCTGCGTGATGGCGGCGTTCGAGTCGGACGCGGCGCGGATCTCGGCGTCCACATCGGCCGGCACGTCGACGCGCTGCGTGTCGCGCAGGAATTCGTACAAGTGTGTGATCCCGGGCCCGGCCAGCACACGCTCCACCGAGACACGCGGAAAGCGTCCCAGCAGATACGATGTGAGCGCGAGCTCTTCGGCGTTGCGCGCCGCGAAGTCGGCATGGCCGGCCTCGGAGGGCACGGCGTGATAGCCGCCGCCGTCCCAGTACAGAATCGATTCGCCGAGCCCGGTGCCGGGCGCGATCACGGCGCGGGTGGCGGACTCGTGCGGCTTGCCCTCGAGGAGGGTGACCAGATGATCCGCCGGCAGGTCGAGCACGCCGGCCGCCGTCGCCACCAGATCGTTGACCAGAGTCACGTGACGCTCGCCAAGCGCGGCCGCCAGATGGCGCACGTCGACCACCCAGGTGAGATTGGTCGCTTCGCAGCGCCCGTCGACCACCGGCCCCGGCACGCCGAACCCGGCCGACTCGATGCCGGCCACGCCGTCGGCGCCCAAGAATTCGCGCAGCAGGCTCACCAGATCGGGATAGCTCTTGCTGTCGAAGCGGTGCGTGCGACGCTCGACGAGCCGCCCGTCGACGCGCTCGAAGAGCGAAAGATCGGTCTTCGTCCCGCCGACGTCGCCGGCGAGGATCATGCGGCGGGCTCCGGCAGGCGGTGCCGCACCGCCTCGATCACGGCGGGGCGCTCGCCGCCATCTCCGGGCAAGGACACGCGGTCGCCACGTTTCTTGCCCACGAGTGCCCGGCCCAGCGGGGCCTTGTAGGACACCACCTCGCCTCCGAGATGATCGTCGCCCTCGCCCAGGATCCAAAGGCGGCGCATGCCGTCGCCTTCGACCTTCACTTCGACTTCCGTGCCCAGGCCCACGGTGTCGGTCACGAACGGCACGTCCTCGATGAAAGAGACGTCGGTCATCTTCTCGACCAGCTGGCGAATGCGCGCCCCGGCGTTCCTCTGCTTGAGCTTGGCCGACTCGTATTCGGCGTTTTCGCGCAGGTCACCCAGCTCGCGCGCTTTCTGGATGGCCTGCGGAATCTCGCCGCGCAGTGCTGCGTCCAGCGCTTCGGCCTCGCGCTTGAGCTTGTCGAACGTGTTGCGGGTCATGAACGTGCGCGGCAGCTCGTGCCATGGCGTCGTGTCGGTGAACGTGGTGATCTTGCGCAGCGCCAGGTGGCGCTTCTCGCGCACCGCGGCACCGACCTCCTCGAGTCCGGCGGCCTCGGCCCACTCGACGAAGGGCAGGAGCCCGCGGTCGCTGCCGCGCCAGTGGAGGAAGAGCCGCTCGAACAAGCGCCGGGTGTCGTCCGACACCGCTCGACCACGCGCCGCCCGCGCGAGCGCGCCTTCGGCATCGATCAGCGCCACCGCCGCCTTGGCCCGCGCCGGCTCGGCCGAGCCGCCTTCGAGGAATTCGGCGAGCCCGCTCGCCGCTTCCCAGGGATCCATGGCGCGAATCGCGTGGGCGACCGGATCGCTCTCGCCACCCTTCGACTTCCACGCCCGCTCCATGACGGCGATGGCCGCCTCGGGGGCTTCGGCCGCCTGGCGCGCCACGTTCTCGAAAAACGGAGTCGCGGCCTCGCCGTGGCGCTCCATCACCTCGCGGAAGGCGCGCTCGCGCACGTCACCGAAGCGCGAGCCGATACCCGAGCGCGCCGCGTGCTCCCAGGCAGTCGACACGAGGCCCAGATCGAGCACCTGCGCCTGCTCGGCGGCCGTGGTCAGCTCGCGCAATTCGAAGCCGTCGCGAAACGCGGCACCCACGACGTCCGGGCCGCCCTCGGCGGCCTCGGCGTCTGCACCCTGCAGGAGCAGGAGCAGCGCGGTGAGCCGCTCCTTCCACTCCAGATCGCGATCGTCGCGCCAGGCGCGCAGCACGCTGCCGCGCTCGCGTGCGAGCTGGCCCGCCTGGGCCGGATGCTGCGCGAGAAACTTCTTGAGCGTCGCCAGCACCCTCTTGGCGTCGGCGCCGCGATCGAAGCGGGGGATGGGCGCGCCCGCTTGCGCCACGGGTGTGTCGCTCGCTTCGCTTGCCGCGCCGGCCTTGCCGAGCCCGTAGCGCTGCTGGAAAGCCTGGCTCGCGTCGATCCGCGGGTCCTTGGCGAGCTTGCCCTTGGCCGCGTTCCAGAACCCGGTCCATTCCTTTTCGGGCACGGCGTAGCGCACCAGCACCTTCTTGAGATCGGCGGTCGACGCTTGCCCTTTCAGCCGATGCAGCGCGCGCACCACGAGATCCACCGGATCCGACGCGCGCAGCGCGGCCACGCGCTTGGGCTCCCACGACGCGAGCACCGCCAGATCCTCCGCGTCCACGGGCAGGAGCGCCTGATGCGCGGCGCGTAGCGTCATGCGATGTCCGGGCTTGGCGGGGAAGTCGATCCACACTTCCTCGCGCGACAGGCTGGTCACGCGCCCCACGCCCATGGTGCCGTGCTCGGCGTAGGCGCCGGGTGCGAAGGGTAGGAGCTTCTCGAACTGCGGAATCCACGCCGCCCCCGGTTCTTTGCCGAAGCCCGCCTCGTCGAGCAGAGCGCGCGTGTCCGCAAGATGCGGCAGCGCCTGGGCGACGATCTCGGGCACGAGGGGATGGATCACCGACGCCCCCGGTACTTCGAGGAGCAGCGAGCGCACCGTCTTCCACGTCTCGGCCGCGAGCCCGGTGGAGGAGAGCGCGGGCCACGCCAGCTCGAGGAAGCTGGCCACGCGCTCGGCCTCGCCACCTTTGGCGAAGAGCGGCAAGGGCGGCAACGTCAGCCGCAAGTAGTCGGGTTGGGGATCGTCGAGCAGGAAGAGGAGGACCTCTTCCATGCCGGCCGCGTCGTGGCGGCGGGCGAGCGCGTCGAGCGAGGCTTCGGTGGCCTCGAGCGCCGCCTCGTGCATGCCGCGCGACTCGTAGGAGCGGGCGAGCCGCCAGGCGAGGCGGGGCTCGGCCGGCGCTCCCTCGTGCGCCTCGACCAGAGCGAGAAAGCGGGCTTCCTCATCGCCCGTCTCGTCCATGGCCTTGACGAGCCAGCGTGCGGCCGGCGCGCCGGCGTCGAGAGCGAGCGCTTTGCGCGCGATCTCGATCACCGTGCCCCAGGCGTGTGTGCCCGAAGCCTTCTCGCACAGATCGACGAGCAGGCGCGCGGCCTCGGTGCGCTCGCCCTGCGCCGCGAGCAAGGACGCGTACGCGAACTCGGCGACCGGCCCGGCCTGGCCCTCGGCGAGAAGCTTTTCGCCGCGCTTTCGCCACTCGCCGCCTTGCGGATGGCGAGCCAAGCCCTCGGCCCACGCCGTGATCTCGGCAAGACGCGCGGCGTCGAGGCTCTGGACTTGGGCGGCGAAATCTCCAGCGGATTCAAAGGGATTGCTGATGGATGTCGAACTGGTGCTCACGTCTCGCAGCGTAGCGAGAGACCCGCCGCGCGGCAAGGCGGCGGGAAAAAACCTCGCCCCCGTGGGAGCGGGGGCGAGGGAGGGCGCAAGGATTTCGAAAGCGAGAGTTCGATCAGCGATACGTGGACTTCAAGCGCCCCCAGGTCAAGCCTTCCGCCGGCAGGGCGCAATCGCAGGAGGGAAGCGATCCCACGAGGTCGCCATAGCAGATGTCCGGACCGTGCTTGATGGCCAGGGCGTTGGTGTACGTCTGGGAAGCCTGCGGCGGCATGGGCGAGTAGAAGCAGAAGGTGCCGTGGCCCACCAGATAGGGATCGCAAACCGAGCTCGTGTCCGGCTGAAACTTCACCGCCGGGCCGTTCATGGCGGGAGGGAGAGAGGGATCCCCCTTGCACACGTACGCGCCGAACACATTGATGATGCACGAATCGTCGAGCGGCGACGCCGTGCCGGCCGGCGTCTGGAAGCGGATGAAAGCGGGATTGCAGATGCACGGACAATCCGGCAAACCGAGGAACGTGTCGAGATGGCTCATGTCGTGAGAGCCGAGGCTCCACGTGGCGCTGACGCAGTACTTGTACAAACCGACGAAGCCGGCATCGTTGCTCAGCGACACCGTGACCGTTCCCGAGACGCACTGCGCCGCGGCCGGCGAGGCGACCACGGAAAGGGCGAGGCCACCACACAGCAATAGCGCGTAGAGAGAACGCATCGTCCTCCTCCATCCTGCGTATCTCTCAATCCTTTGAGATGGAAAATTCGTCCGGCCGCGAGAGGAACAATCATTCGCGGTCCGCCGCGATGTGTACGTCGAGTATGAGGGAGTCGTACACGCGCGGTCAACGTCACATGGGGGCTCGCGCGCGAATTCGCAGAGCGATCCGATCGTGCAACTTGCACGATCGCGTCAGGGCCGGCCCGGGCCCTCGCCTTCGGGGAAGCTGCCCGTGCTGTCTCCGGGATACTCCGGTCCCTGCATCCACTCGGCCGAGTGGTCGACCGGGCAGCCGCGCGTGGGCGCGGTTCCGATCTCGAAGGGCGCGCGGATCACCGAAGGGCAGAGCGGAGTGGCGAGACCGCCCGAATAGGAGTCGATGACCGCGGTCTCGAGCGGCACGGTCAGGGGAAACGTGCTCATGGGGAAGTCGGACAAGAGCGAGCTCACGACGCGGCCCCACAGCGGTGCCGCGGTCTGCGACGCCGTCTCGCCAATCGTGGTCGGCAAGTCGTAGCCGAGCCACACCCCGCACAAGAGCTCGGGCGTGAAGCCCACGAACCAGGTGTCGCGATTCTCATCGGTGGTGCCGGTCTTTCCCGCCACCGGGCGGCGGAAGCCGTAGTCGTTCTTGAGCGCGTAGCCGGTGCCGAAATCGACCACGCCGCGCAGGAGCTGGGTCATGAGGGCCGCGGTCAAGGGATCGAAGACGCGCTCGTGCGGCGCCGGTGCCGTGTATTCCACCTGGCCGCCCGCGTCCACGATGAGGCGCACCGGCTCGGGATCCACGCGGATCCCGCCCGACTGGATCGTGCCGTAGACCGAGCACAGGCGCACCAGCGAGACCTCGCTCGTGCCGAGGCCCACGCTCGGCACCGCGCGTACGTTCTGGATGCCGAGCTTCTCGGCGTACTGCACCACGGTCTTGGCCCCGATCCGCTCCGTGAGGTTGGCGGTGGCGATGTTGAGCGACTTGGCGAGCGCTTTGGCGATCGTCACCTGGTCGTGATAGGAGCCGTCGTCGTTGTGCGGACGCCACGGACCCTCGGGCGTGGCGAACTCGCGCGGCATGTCGGGCAGGGTCGTGGCCGCGGTGAAATCCTTGCGATGGAGATTGCGATCGAAGGCCGAGGCGTAGACCAGCGGCTTGAACGCCGAGCCCGGCTGGCGGAAGGACTGGGTGGCGCGGTTGAAGGGACTCTTTCGGTAGTCGCGTCCGCCGACCACCGCGCGCACGAGCCCGGTGTTGGGCTCGAGCACGCAAGCCGCACCCTCGAGCGGCGCGGGTCCGCGCCGCCCGTACCAGCCCTCGAGCTGGGCGACGCCGGCCGAGAGCTCGGTCTCGGCGCGCGACTGCCACACTGGATCGAGGGCCGTGAAGACGCGCAGCCCGCGCGTCTGCAGGTCGCGCGCGTCCACGTCCTTGCTGGCCTCGCTCAGGGCATAGTCCGTATAGAAGGGGAAGAGACCCGCCTGCGGGCGCCCCTTGTGCACCCCCAAGGGCGAAGCCGCCGCGCGCGCCGCCGTCGCCGAATCGATCCAGCCCGATGCCACCATGTCCTTGAGCACCTGGTTTCGGCGCTGAACGGCTGCCTTGGCGCCGCGGAACGGCGAGAACAGGTTGGGTGCCGGAATGATGGAGGCGAGGAGCGCGGCTTCGGGCAGCGTGAGATCGCGCACCGACTTGTCGAAGTAGAAGTGCGCTCCCTCGGCCACGCCGCCGACCTCGGAGTGGTCCACGTGCCCGAGATAGACGGCGTTCAAGTACATCTCGAAAATCTGCTTCTTGGAGAGCAAGAGCTCGAGCCCGAGCGCGAGCGTGGTCTCGCGCAGCTTGCGCAAGAGCGAGCGCTCGCGCGTGAGGAAGAGCGTGCGCGCGAGCTGCTGCGTGAGCGTGCTGCCGCCCTGCATGCCTTCGCCGCCCCTCATGTTGTGCACGAGGGCCCGCGCCGTGCCGCGCGGATCGAATCCGATGTGGTGATAGAAGCGCCGGTCCTCGGCCGAGAGGATGGCGGCTTTCACCAGAGTCGGCACCTCCTCTTCGGGAATGAACGTGCGCTCCATGTTGTCGTCGGTGCTGAAGCGGCGAAGCAGAACCGGTTCGAGGCGCGGAGCGCTCGGACCTGCGCGCGACACGAAGACGCGCGCCAGCCGGCCGTTGGCGAACTCGAGCGCCACGGGCCCGGCCACCGAGGCGCTCTCGGGATAGGAGAAGCCGCGCAGGTAGACCTCGATTCCGCGCGGCGTCTCGGCCATCGTCCCGGGTTCGGAAAGCGGGCGGGAGGCGGAGCGGTAGCCGCGGGCCGCAAGCGAAGCCAGCACGTAGCCGCGCGGCAGATTGCGCCGGGGGTCCAGGTCCAGCCAGTCCGAATAGACGTGCGAGGGGAAAGACCACCCCGGAGTCGAAGCTTTGAAGGTCCGGAGACTCGAGAGCTCCGCCGCCAGGCTCAGGATCGAGAAGGCGATCGCGCTCGTAGTCGCCACGATGACCCCGAGAGCGAGGACCTTCTTCCACTCGAGCTTCTTCCAGTGGAGCTTTCCGGGGCGGGGGATCTTCACGGGCTGATCCTGCCTGACCCGCCCGGAGGGGGAAAGAGCCGCACCCTTAAGGGCCTGTCCGCCGGCGTTCGTTGACCCTTCGGGTGCATCGGGAGTAAAGTGTTTCGGGTCTGGTTTTCTCGGTTCGGGTTCTCCCACCTCGACGTGTCATCCCCACCCCGGAGTTCGGCTCCCTCGGGCCCCGCGGCTGCCTTGGAGGTTTCCGAATGAGATCGCCGGCTTCGGTTTTCTTGGCTCTTTTCCTTCTCTTGGGTTCCTGGGCCGCCGCCACTCCCGCCCGGGCCGCGTCCCAGATCTTTGGCAACGTCACCGCCACGCTCTCGGGGGATATCGGTTTCGAGGGCCTATACCGCTACGACGTCGATGTCATCTGGAACATCGACCCCCCCGACATGGACCGGGCCGATGTCTTCGTCCAGCTCGAGGCGCTGGACGACAGCTGCAACTGCGTCGATGTCCAGTTCGCCCAGCCGGCCGGCACGTCCGATGGCCTGACCTGCACGAGCGGCAACTGCACGGTGAGCTACCGGGGCAAGTTCTTCTGCACGTCCGACGCCACGAGCCCGTTTCCCAACCACGGCGCGGCGGTGCGCTTCAAGCCCATCGAGTCGAGCTGCGGGGACACGCCCGACGCCATCGACCAGGATCCCTGCTCGCCCTCGAACAACTTGCTCTACCTGGTACAGCAGAGCCTCAACAAGTGCACCATGGCCAATCAAGGCATCGGCCACTTCACGTTCTACACCGCCGTAGCCCCGTCCCTGCCGCGCCTCCACGCCAACGCCCTGAGCTTCAGCCATGGCGACCGCATCGAGTACGGCAATCTGTTTGGCGCCTTGCCCGGCGGCGGCGCGGGCGGCGTGAGCTCCGCCAACGCGCCGGTGGTCATCAACGAATTCCTGGTCAAGCCGCCGGACGGCGTGAGCGAGTTCATCGAGGTCTTCAATACGACGGGAGCCCCGATCGATATCTCCGGCTGGAAGCTCATCGTGACCAACGGCAGCTACGAGAGCGATTTCACCTTCCCGGATGGCACCACGCTTCCCGAGGGTGGATTCGCCGTCGACACGACGATGACCACCATCTGCGACGTGTGCCTGCTCTCGACCCAGCCGGCGATCGGCAGGGACAGCCGGATCGGGCGGCCCAAGCCGGCGAGCGGCAGCACCCATCCCGAACTCGTGGGCGAAGATTTCCTCTTCGACGAAGGCGGCGTCATCCAGCTCGAGGACACGACCAGCGCCGAAGTCGACCGCGTGGGCTACGGCAATTTGGGCGGGGCGCCCATCTCGTGCCCGCTCGTCGTGCCGGCGGGCGCCAGCCCGCCGCCGGGATTCCCCGGCGGCAGCGCGCGCGCCATCGCGCCCCAGGCGACCGCCCCGGAGACGCTCGCGGTGAGCACGAACCGGGCGCCCAACGGCACCGACACCGGTATCGACCAGACCGACTTCAACGTCGGCTCGCCCACGCCCGACGCCTCGAACACGGTGGCCGCACCCGAGCTGGGCTCCAACATTCGTATCAGCTCGGCCTATCTGTACCCCAGGAACGACGACGCCGATCCCAAGAACGAGTCGGTCTCCTTCTTCAATCCCACGAACGCGATCGTCAACTTGCAGAACCTGCATCTCTCGGACGGCACGCTGATCCAGCCCATGATCTCGGCGGATCACGAGGTGCCGCTCGAGCCGGGCAAGGAGCTGTCCTTCTATCACGGGCTCAACGCCACCATCAGCTTCGAGTTCGAGGCCAACGACCGCATGGACGTGTACGTGTCGCAGCCGCAGGGCCTGGTGCGCGTCGACCAGCTCGGGTGGTCGCAGATCCCCTCGTTCTTCCCCGATTCGTGTCTGGTGCGCATCCCCGAAGGAACCGGGCCGGCGGGCGGTTGGGACTGGGTGACCTCGGGCGGCGACGTGAACCTCTTCTACCAGCAGTGCAACCTCGAGGCCGTGCCCACTGCGGTGACGCGGGCACCCGTGGTTCCGCTCTCGCTCTCGGCGGCGTCGCCCAACCCGGCGCCCCGCGACGTGTCGTTCGAGATCGTGGTCGGCGGATCGTCGGCCAAGCCGATCGTGGCGCGCGTCGGCATCTACGACGTGGCCGGGCGTCTGGTGCGCTACGTGGGCACGGGTTTCTACACGCCGGGCCGCTATCGCGCGGTGTGGGACGGCAAGGACGCGCAGGGAGCGGGTACTTCCCCCGGCGTCTACTTCGCGCGGCTTCTCCTTGGAAACAGCCCGGTGGGAGAGAGCCGGCCCATCGTGCGGGTGCGCAGCTAGGGCTCGCGCAGAAAAGAAGGAAAACCAGAGACCGGGAGATCGCCAGGATCTCCCGGCCTTCTCATTTCAGGAGTGCGCGGTACTTGTCCAGCTCGAGCTTGGGCTTGGGATAGCGCGGATCCATGTCCTCGAGCTCGCTCACCACGGTCTCGGCGATGACCAAGTTGCGGAACCACTTGTGGTCGGCGGGTACGACGTGCCACGGCGCCCATTTCGTGTTGCACAAAGTGAGCGCGTCGTTGTACGCGGCCCGGTACTCCTTCCATTTGAGCCGCGTGTCGAGATCCGACTCGGAGAACTTCCAGTTGCGATCGGGGTCCTTGAGCCGCTCCGAGATGCGCGCGCGCTGCTCCTTCTTGCCGACGTGGAGATAGAATTTGAGGATGCGCGTGCCGCTGTCGACCAGCATGCGCTCGAACTGGTTGATGTGATCGTAGCGCTTGCGCCACTCGTTCTCGGGCAGGAGCCTCTCGACGCGCACGGCGAGCACATCCTCGTAATGCGAGCGGTTGAAGATGCCGATCACGCCGCGCGGCGGACAGGCCGCGTGCACGCGCCACAGGTAGTCGTGCGCCATCTCGAGGTGGGTCGGGACCTTGAAGGAGTGGACCTCGCAAGCCTGCGGATTCACTCCAGCGAAGACGTGACGGATGGTGCCGTCCTTGCCCGAGGCGTCGAGCCCCTGGAGGACGATGAGCAGCGCTTGCTTCGATTCGGCGGACAGGCGGGCCTGCAGATCGAACAGTCGGCCCAGCCGCCTGGCTTCCTGATTTTCCGCCGATTCCTTGTCGCGCACCCTCCCGGTGTCGGCGGTATCGATGGTGTCGAGATCGATTCTCTTGCCCGGCGCGAACGTCTTGGGCTTGGCCATGGGGATCTCGATCGCTCCTTTCCCGGGGCCGCTCCGCACGGCGGAAACTTTCCCGGCCGTCGCCCGTCCAAGGAGAGAGGGCAGGTGTTCAGTTCGCGTCAAACCATACGGTTACGAACCGCGCGGGGCCAAAGCCCGGGCGGCGCGCGGTTGACGGTGGCGATTCTTCACTGGTTCAATGATTTGCACAACCGGTCGTGTGTGGGCTACCGCCCCAGGTGGCCCGGCCATCGCGTGGGGGATATGAAGATCATCCGTCGGATCGCCCCGACTCCGGCCCGGAACTCCATGTTCCTCGCCGCCGGTCGCCTCGCCTTCCCGTTTGCTCTCGTCCTGGCCCTGATTTCGAGCGGATGCGGCGCTCAGGCGCCCAAGCGCTCGCAGCGGGTCCCCGTCCTCGTCGCCCGCGCCGAGCGCCGCACGGTTCCCTACGAAGTCGATGCCACGGGGACGGTCGAGCCCATCCAGACCGCCCAGGTCACGGCCCAGGTGGCGGGCCTGGTGACCAAGGTCTACTTCCGGGAGGGGAGTGAGGTGCGGGCCGGGCAGCCGCTCTTCCAGCTCGATCCGGCCATGCTGCAAGCCGCCCACGCCCAGGCGGTTGCCATGCTGGCCAGGGATCGCGCCCAGCTCGAGACGGCGCGCCTGGCGCTCGTGCGCGGCGAAAAGCTCGCCGCGCAGAAGCTCATCGCCGACATGGAGCTCGATCAGCTGCGAAGCTCCTACGGGGCGCTCGCGGCCACGGTGCGCGCCGACTCGGCGGCCGGGATCGCGGCCAAGCTCAACGTCCAGTACACGACCATCCGCGCGCCCATCGGCGGCAAGACCGGGAGCTTGAACATCCACGTCGGTGATCAGGTGAAGGCCAACGAGCCGACGAGCCCGCTCGTGAGCATCAACCAGATCCGGCCCATCCGCGTGCGCTTCACCTTCCCCGAGGATCGCCTGGCCGACGTGCGCCGCCGCGCCGGTGGCAACGTGCGCGTCGAGGCGCAGACTTCGGACGCCGACTCGGTGTGGGCGCAGGGCAAGCTCGCCTTCGTCGACAACGGCGTCGATCCGTCCTCCGGGACGGTGCTCCTCAAGGGCGAGTTCACGAATCAGGACGGGCGCCTGTGGCCCGGCCAGTTCGTGCGCGTGCGCGTGCGCCTCTACGAGCAGGGGAACGCCACCGTGGTGCCCACGACCGCGGTCACCAACTCGCAGAGCGGCACCTATCTCTTCGTGGTCAAGCCGGACACCACGGTCGAAGCGCGGCCCATCACGGTGCAGCGCACGTGGGGCGATTTCTCGGTCATCGACTCGGGCGTGCAGCCGGGCGAGACCGTGGTCACGGACGGCCAGCTGCGCCTCTCGCCGGGGGCCAAGGCGTCGATCCGCGCGCCCGGCGGCCCGCCTTCGGGAGGAAAGACGTGAGCCTTTCTTCTCCCTTCATCAAGCGGCCGGTCGCCACCACGCTCATCATGTCGGGCATCTTCTTGTTCGGCGTGCTGGGCTTCCGCCAGCTTCCGGTGAGTGACCTGCCCAACGTCGATTACCCGGTGATCAACGTGCGCGCCAATCTCGCGGGCGCGAGCCCCGAGACCATGGCTTCGGCGGTGGCGACACCGCTCGAGAAGCAGTTCACGACCATCGCCGGGCTCGACCAGATGACCTCGACGAGCACGCTGGGGTCGACCAACATCACCCTGCAGTTCACGCTCGACCGCAAGATCGACGCCGCCGCCCAGGACGTGCAGGCGGCGATCGCCCAGACGCTGCGCCAGCTGCCGCAGGGCATGCTGCCGCCGTCCTACTCCAAGTCGAACCCCGCCGATTCGCCCATCCTGCTGCTCGCGCTGCGCTCCGACCTCATGCCGCTCTCGCAGCTCGACGAGTACGCCGAGACCTTCCTGTCGCAGCGCATCTCGACGGTGAGCGGCGTGGCCCAGGTGACGGTGTTTGGCGCGCAGAAGTACGCCGTGCGCGTCCAGCTCGATCCCCAGGCGCTGCAAGCGCGCGGCGTGGGCATCGACGAAGTCAACGACGCCATCGACAAGGCCAACGTGAATCAACCCACGGGCGTCCTGTGGGGCAAGGAGCAGGCGCAGACCATCAAGGCCGACGGCCAGCTCGTAGACGGCAAGGGCTTCCAGTCGCTGATCGTGAAGTCGGTGAACGGCGCGCCGGTCAAGCTCGGCGATCTCGGCCTGGTCAAAGACGACGTCCAGGACAACCATGCGGCGAGCTGGTTCAACGGCAGCCGCGCCATCGTGCTCGCCATCTTCCGCCAGCCCGGCACCAACACCGTGCAGGTGGCCGACAACGTGTTGGCACTGGTGGAGAAGCTCAAGACCCAGATCCCGCCCTCGGTGAAGCTCGAGACGCTGATCGACCGCTCGCTGTCCATCCGCCACTCGGTGGCGGACGTCGAGACCACGCTCTTGATCGCGCTCCTGCTCGTGGTGGTGGTGATCTTCCTCTTCCTGCGCAACCCTTCGGCCACCATCATCGCGAGTCTGGCTCTGCCGCTCTCCATCGTGGGCACGTTCGCGCTCATGAAGCCCTTGGGCTACAGCCTCGACAACCTCTCCTTGCTCGCGCTCACCCTGTGCGTCGGATTCGTGGTCGATGACGCCATCGTCATGCTCGAGAACATCGTGCGTCACGTCGAGATGGGGAAGAAGGCGCGCGACGCGGCCATGGACGGCTCGCAGGAGATCGGCTTCACGATTCTCTCCATGACCCTGTCGCTGGTCGCGGTGTTCATTCCCGTGCTCTTCCTGGGCGGGCTTCTGGGCCGGCTGTTCCACGAGTTCTCGATCGTGATCGGCGTGGCGATCCTGGTGTCGGGCTTCATCTCGCTCACGCTCACGCCGATGCTGTGCAGCCGATTCCTGCGCGCCGACAAGCCGGAAAGTCACGGCGCTCTCTTCCGCCGCTCGGAGGCCGTGTTCCAGCATTCACTCAACGGCTACACCAAGAGCTTGGGTTGGGTCATGGAGCACCGGCGCCTGGCGCTCCTCTTCTCGCTCGCCATCCTAGCCGGCACGGCCGCGCTCTACGTCGCCGTGCCCAAGGGCTTCATCCCGAGCGAGGACATCGACCAGATCCAGGCCACGACGGAAGCGGCGGAGGGGACTTCGTTCGACGGCATGGTGCGGCGCCAGCGCGAGCTGGCGGCGATCGTGCAGAAGGATCCCAACGTGGCCGCCTTCATGTCGTCCTTGGGCGGCGGTGGCGGAGGCACCTCCTCGAACCAGGGACGCATGTTCATCCGCCTCAAGCCGCGCGGCCAGCGCAAGCTGAGCGCCGACCAGGTGATCCGCGAGCTCACGCCCAAGCTGGCGACCGTGCCCGGGATCCGCGCCTACCTGCAGAATCCGCCGCCGGTGCGGATCGGGGCCCGCAACGCGAAAAGCGCGTATCAGTTCACGCTGCAGGGCACGGACATCGTTTCGCTCTACGCCAACGCCACCAAGCTCGAGGGCAAACTCAAGAGCGCGCCCGCGCTCGACAACGTGACCAGCGACCTCCAGGTGAAGAATCCGGAGATCCGCCTGCACATGGACCGCGACCGCGCGGCGGCGATGGGGGTGACGCCGGAGCAGATCGAAGACGCCCTCTACGACGCCTACGGCTCGAGCCAGGTGTCGACCATCCTCACGCCCAACAACCAGTACTGGGTGATCCTCGAGCTGTTGCCGCAATATCAGCGCGATCTCTCGGCGCTGCGCTTGCTGACCGTGCGCTCGTCGAGCGGACAGCTCGTGCCCATCGCCGCCGTCGGCGATCTCACGCCCGGGCTCGGGCCCTCGAGCGTGAACCACGCCGGCCAGCTTCCGTCGGTGACTCTCTCGTTCGACACCAAGCCGGGCTACGGGCTCTCCGAGGCCGTGAACCAGGTGCAGACGCTGGCGCGCCAGAACCTTTCGAGCGACATCTCGACCAACTTCGCCGGCACCGCGCAGGCCTTCCAGTCGAGCCAGCAGGGGTTGGGATGGCTTCTCGTGGCCGCCATCCTCGTCATCTATCTCGTGCTCGGCTGCCTGTACGAGAACTTCATCCACCCGATCACCATTCTCTCGGGCTTGCCGTTCGCCGGGTTCGGCGCGTTGCTCACGCTCTGGCTCTTCAAGACCGATCTCTCGGTGTATGCCTTCGTGGGCGTGATCCTGCTCGTCGGCCTGGTGAAGAAGAACGCGATCATGATGATCGACTTCGCGCTCGAGGCCGAGCGCAACGAGGGCAAGAACGCGCACGACGCGATCCTCGAAGCCTGCCGGATCCGCTTCCGGCCCATCATGATGACCACCATGGCGGCGCTCATGGGCACCTTGCCCATCGCGCTCGGCTGGGGCGCCGGCGCCGAGTCGCGCCGCCCACTCGGGCTCGCGGTGGTGGGCGGGCTCGCCTTCTCGCAGCTCATCACGCTCTACGTGACGCCCGTCTTCTACACGTATCTCGACGGCTTGCAGCGCCGCTTTTCCAGGCCCAAGACCAAGCCTTTGCGCATCGCCGCCGGCGAGGAGCGCATCCGCCGCGCGGCGGGCGCGGGGGCCGCGAGCTAGCCGCGGGCCAACCTCAGCCCACCCCATTCCCCTGGCCGCCGTTTCTCCCCTGCGCTAGCCTCTTCAAGCTCGTCCGACCCGATGGCCGGGCTCGTCGCATTTCTTTGCTCCGGGAGATCGCCACGCCGTCCCTTCGCACTCCGGCGACTCCTGCCCGCTCGGGCAGGACCGCCGCCGCCTTGGCCTGTGCTCTCTTCGCCGGCGTGTTGCTCGCGCTCCACGGCGGAGCCCTGCGCTTTCCCTTTCTGGCGGACGACTACTTCTTCTACGACGAGACGCGGCCCGGGAGCGTGTGGAGCCCGACCGAGGCCATCTCGCTCACCGAGAACTATTTCCGGCCCGTTGGACGCGAGCTCTATTTCTTCGTCTTGTCGCGTGTCTTCGGGCCGCACCCGCTGCTCTTCCATCTCTTCAACCTCGCCGTGCTCCTGGCTTGCCTCGGGCTCGTGTTCGCCCTTGCCAAGCGCCTGCTCGGCACGCGCGCCGCCGTGCTCGCGCTCGCCGCCTACGCGCTTCTCTACTCGCACCGCGTCCTGCTCGCCTGGGTGTCGTGCGCGCAGGATCTCCTGGCGGCGGCCCTGGGTTTCGGCGCGGCGCTGCTCTACGTGCGCGGCGCGCGCGGGAGGGCCGCGCTCGTGTTCGGCATCGGGCTCTTCGCCAAGGAATCCATTGCCGCGCTGCCGCTCCTGCTCCTGGTCTGGGAAGCCTGGCGCGCCCGGGGCCGGGCGCGGTGGCGAGCGCGCCTCGCCGGCGCGTTCCGCCAAACCCTTCCGCTGTGGATCGTGGCGGTGGCGTGGGTCGGCATCGTCCTCGGCGTGCGCACGCTGAGCCACGCCTGGCTCAAGGCGGGCGAGGCCTTGCCGGTGGCCGACGTCGTGCTCCGGCCTTCGAGCCTGTGGCTCGGGCTCAAGCTCGCGCTCTTGACCTACGTCTGCCTCGATCAGCCGCTTTCATACCTGGCCGATGCGGCGCGCCATGTCGCCTTGCCGGCGCTGGCCATCGGGCTCGCCGTGGCCGCGGCTCTCCTCCTGCGCTGGACGCCGGCCGGGAGCAGCCGCACGGAGCCCCGAGCGGCCTCAGGCTGGAAGCTCGGGCTCCTGTGGGCCGTGGTGGGGGCGCTGCCGGTGTCGCTGGTCGGCCATCACTACAGCGCCTATTACGTCTGCTTCTCGTCCGTGGGGTTCGCGCTCGCGGCGGGATGGCTGCTCGCGCGCTGGCCGCTTCCGGCCACGGCCGCCGTGCTCGCGCTCGCCGCCTGGGCGAGCGTGGTGGCCAACGGCGTGCAGCCGTTCCGCATCGCGCGCGAGATCGAGGAGAAGCCCGGGGTGTCGTACGTGTCGATGGCGCGCCTCGAGTGGCAGCGCAAGTTCGTCGATTCGCTGCACGACGCCCTGGCCGCCGACCCGCCGCC
>DATFWU010000153.1:0-12407 GCA_035259005.1 Candidatus Eiseniibacteriota bacterium | reverse complement strand
GCGAGCGTGAAGAAGCTTCCCAGGAGGACGACGAGCCAATAGCGCAGCGGGAGCCGTCCCGCGTCGGAGAAGCGGAGCTTGGGCTTGGCGCCGATCGTCTTTTGTTCTGGCTCGCGCACAGAAACGAGCAGGACGAACACCGTGAGAATGGCCGGAATCACCGCGATCCACATCACCTTGCGCATGTCGCCCGCGAACCAGCCCATGAAGAGAACCGCGAGCAGCGGGCCGACCCAGGCGCCCACCGAATCGAGTCCCTGGCGAAGTCCATACGCCGCCCCGCGACTCTCCGGCGGCGTGATGTCGGCCACCAGCGCGTCGCGCGGCGCTCCGCGAATGCCTTTCCCGACGCGATCGACGAAGCGCGCGCCGAAGACCCAGCCGACGGATCGCGCCAGAGGGAAGATCGGCTTGGTGCACGCGGCAAGCCCATAGCCGAGGATCATCAGGGGTTTGCGCTTGCCGAAATAATCGCTGAGAGCGCCCGAGAAGACTTTGAGGATGGCTGCTGTCGCTTCCGCCACGCCCTCGATGAACCCGACTGTGACCACGGTGGCGCCCAGCGTGCTCACCAGGAATACCGGAAGCAGGCTGTGGATCAGCTCCGAGGAGCTGTCCATGAGAAGGGAGGCAAATCCAAGCGCCCAGATATCCGGCGGCAGCCTTCGCCAGGCGGGCACGGATTGCGGCTTGGTTTGTGAGCTCAAGAGGCGGCCATGATCGCTCGCATCGATCCCGGGCTCATCCGCGGTCGGTGAGGTGGTCGTCGGGGATCCTCCCCTCGCCCGCCACGCCCGGTCAACGGAGTCGATCGAGAAAATGGTCGATCTCGGCATCCGAGCGGAATACATGCACTAGTCTGTCGGATCTCAGCCCTTCGAGGCGCTCGAGGATGGGTCCGCGCCGACGCGTCGGATAGGTCCAGATCCATGCGAGGAACTCCAGGCTGAAGCGCTCGGCGCAGCCTTCGGGCATCTCCGCACGCGCCCGGCCCCCGTTCAGGAGCTGGCGGCGTAACACGCGGGAGAGGCATTGCCCTCGCGGCACGTCGAGGAAGAAAACGGTGTCGCAGGCTTTGAGCCGCTCGTCGAGTGTTCCGCCGTAGTTCCCGTCCATGATCCAGCAGTCGCGGCTCACAAGCTCACGAACGATCGAAGCCCACTCGTCGTCCGAGCGCTTCTGCCAATTCGGCAGCCAATAATGCGAGTCGAGATGGATCAGGGGTAATCCCGTGAGCCGAGCGAGACGGACGGCAAACGTCGTCTTGCCGCTGCCGCCACTACCGAGGACGAGGGCTCGCTTCACGGCCGGCGAGACAAGAACGTCACTCCGCCGCGGCCGGCGCTCCCAGACCGATGCCGCCCTTGAGCTTCTCTGCGGTGTCGGCTTCGGCCAGGGCGTCGATGATCTTCTCGAGCTCGCCTTCGAGGATGACGGGAAGGTTGTAGACGGTGAGCCCGATGCGGTGGTCGGTGAGACGGCTCTGCGGGAAATTGTAAGTGCGGATCTTGGCCGAGCGGTCGCCGGTCGAAACCTGGGCTTTGCGCATCTTGGCGCGAGCTTCTTCCTCGGCGCGCTGCTTCTGGTCGAGCAGCCGCGCGCGCAGCACCTTCATCGCTTTGGCGCGGTTCTTGATCTGCGAGCGCTCGTCCTGGCAGGTGACGATGAGGCCGGTAGGCAAGTGGTGAATGCGCACCGCCGAGTCGGTCGTGTTGACGCCTTGGCCGCCGGGACCGCTCGAGCGATACACGTCGACCACGATGTCCTCGGGCTTCACCTCCACGTCCACGTCTTCGGCTTCCGGCAAGACCGCCACGGTGACCGCGGAGGTATGGATCCGCCCCTGGGCTTCGGTCTCGGGCACACGCTGCACGCGGTGGACGCCCGACTCGTACTTCAAATGCGCGTAGGCGCCGTCGCCCTCGACCGCGGCCACGACTTCCTTGAAGCCGCCGAGGTCGGAAGGGCTCGACGACAGGACTTCCACCTTCCAGCCGTTGCTCTCGGCGTAGCGCTGGTACATGCGGAAGATCTCGCCGGCGAACAAAGCCGCCTCTTCCCCGCCCGTCCCGGCCCGGATCTCCAAGACCACGTTGCGATCGTCGTTGGGATCGCGCGGCAGCAACAGCTTCTGCAGCTTCTGGCGCAGCGCCTCGCGCTCCTCGCGCAGCTCCGGCAGCTCGGCCTTGGCCAGCTCGGCCAGCTCGGCGTCGCCCGAGCGCTCGGCGTCCTCGTCATCCAGGATCCGCGCTTCGAGCTTGCGGAAGGCCTCGATGCCTTGGGCCACGGGCTCGAGCTGGGCGCGCTCCTTGGCCACGGCCCGAAGCTTGGCCGGGTCGCCCAGCACCTCGGGTCGCGACAGCTGCTCGGTCAGCTCGTGGAAGCGTTTCTCGGCCTGCGCCAGCGCGTCTTGCACGGGAACGGTCTCCGGTAGGGAAAGAGAACGGGGCGCCCGTCCACGGACGGCACGCCCCGCGATTTCGCTGGAAGAAACCTAAGCCTTGGCCGTCTCGCTCCCGGCCGTCGCACCCTTGCCGTACTTGCGGCGGAAGCGCTCGACGCGGCCCGCCGTGTCCACCAGCTTCTGCTTGCCGGTGAAGAACGGATGGCAGGCGGAGCAGATCTCGACGTGGAAGTCCTTCACGGTCGAGCGGGTCTCGATCACGTTGCCGCACACGCAGGTGATCTTGGACGGCCCGTAGGCCGGATGGATTCCCTGTTTCACGGCTGCACTCTCCTTCAAAGGCTGACGGCGTTCCGCGGCCGAACGGCGACTTTCGCCACCCGGGGCTCCGCGCGCTCCGTCGAACCGTTACGAATTCATCGAGTCCAAGAACTTCTTGTTGCTCTTGGAGTCGCCGATCTTTTGGATGAGGAACTCGATCGCTTCGACCGGGTTCAGCTCGTTCAAGAATTTGCGAAGGATCCAAACCCGCTGCAGGATATCACCCTTGAGGAGCAGCTCCTCCTTGCGGGTGCCCGAACGGTTGATGTCGATGGCCGGGAAGATGCGCTTGTCGGCGATCTTGCGGTCGAGCACCAACTCCATGTTACCGGTGCCCTTGAACTCCTCGAAGATGACCTCGTCCATGCGCGAGCCGGTCTCGATCAAGGCGGTGGCCACGATGGTCAGCGAGCCCCCCTCCTCGACGTTGCGCGCGGCGCCGAAGAAGCGCTTGGGCCGCTGCAAAGCATTGGCGTCGACACCGCCCGAGAGGATCTTGCCCGAGTGGGGCACGACCGTGTTGTGGGCGCGCGCCAGACGCGTGATCGAGTCGAGCAGGATGATCACGTCCTTCTTGTGCTCGACCAGACGCTTGGCCTTTTCGATGACCATGTCGGCCACCTGCACGTGGCGCTCCGCCGGCTCATCGAACGTGGACGAGACCACCTCACCCTTGACCGAGCGCTTCATGTCGGTGACTTCTTCCGGCCGCTCGTCGATGAGCAGCACGATGAGCACGACCTCGGGGTGGTTCTCCGTGACCGCGTTGGCGATCTTCTGCAGGAGGATCGTCTTGCCGGCGCGCGGCGGCGACACGATCAAGCCGCGCTGTCCTTTGCCGATGGGCGCCAACAGGTCGATGATGCGCGTCGGAATGTCGCCGTTCTTGGCCTCGAGGTTGAACTTCTCGTTGGCGTAGAGCGGCGTCAGGTTGTCGAAAAGGATCTTTTCCTTGGCGACTTCCGGCGACTCGAAGTTGACCGCCTCGACGCGCAGCAGCGCGAAGTAGCGCTCGCCCTCCTTGGGCGGCCGCACCTGGCCCGAGATGGTGTCCCCGGTGCGCAGGTCGAAGCGCTTGATCTGGCTCGGCGACACGTAGATGTCGTCGGGGCCCGGCAAGTAGTTGTAGTCCGGTGAGCGGAGGAAGCCATAGCCCTCGGGCAGGATCTCGAGCACGCCCTCGGCGAAAATGAGGCCGTTCTTCTCGGTCTGGGCTTCCAGAATCTTGAAGATCAGCTCCTGCTTGCGAAGCCCGCTCGTCCCTTGCAAATCGACTTCTTGAGCGATGCTCAGCAACTCGGAAATGGTCTTCGCTTTCAGTTCCATCAAATCCATGGAGATTGCTCCTGTGGCGGGAGCGGGACCCGCCAGGTCCTATGCGTCGGCCTCGATCTCGCCGAATCTCGGAGCTTGGCTGCGCTCAAAGCGCTCGGGTGAGAGAGCTGGGCCGCCCGCGTCGGGGGGTCAGCGTCGTGAGGTTGCTTTTGTCCCTATTTGGGGATTGCGCCCGGCGGTCGTGTGACTCCGCGTTACGTTTTTCTCGGGTTCTGGGTTCCGCCGTGAGGATTAGGAGAAGCGCCCACCGGTGCGCTGAAAACATCCTAGGAAACGGCGTCGGGCGGTGTCAACTGCCTTTCTGCAAGCAGTTTGGGAACCCTAAGGGGCTCGGGGGACACTCTTTGGAGTCGGTGCGGCCGCGAACGATTCCACCCCCCTTCAGGGAATGACCAGCGCCACGCTGTCGGGCTTGACCTTGGTGATGTGTCCGGCCCCCGGTCCGCGCAGCTCGACCTTGAGCTTGAAACGCCCCCGGCCGCGGTGCCCGGCGTCCACGACGGCGACCAGATCGCGCCCGGGATCGGTCGAAGCCTGGCGCGAGGGTCCCCACGAGACGTGCACCGTGCCCGGATCCGGACGCCCCGCCTTGAAGTCGGGGCGCAAGCCCACGACCTGCACGGCGAGATCGGTCGAGCCGCCGGTTTCCGAGCCGATCGGCACCGTGACCTCGACGCTGCCGGGCGAGACCGTGGCCCAGGCGGGCGGCGTCTCGAGGGGAAGCACGGCCTCGACGTCCTTGCGCTTGCCGGCGATCGAGAGCGGCTCGGTTTCCACGCTGTCGCGTGCGCGCACCCAGGAGCGAGGTCCCGAGATGCGCACGCGGTCGGGCGTGATCTGCGGATCTCCCTGCACGAAGAAACCGAGGGCCGGATCGCCGTGGGTGCGCACCGCGACCGGCACGTCGACCTCGGCGCGGGGCTCGATGGTCAGCTCGATGCGCGGCGGATTGGAGGGGCCGGTCACGTCCACGCCCTCGGAGGTCACACCCTGGAAGTCGGCGGCCGTCATGGTGCGCTGAAACTGACCCACGTTCACGCCCGAGAGGTCGAGCACCACCTTGGGCCGCACGATGCTCAGGCGAAGGATCTGCTTGCCCGTGCCCCGCACCTTGACGCCGATCGTAGTCGGGGGCGGGGTTTGCAGGGCCAGCGAATCGGCGAGGCCCTGCACGACGAGCGGAAAGCCGAGGACCTTCTCCTGCGGCTGCTCGGTCACGACGTGGAAGTAGAGAGCGATGGCGAGCAGGAGCGCGGTGATCTTCACGCCCATGTTCTCCATCAGGCCGCTCACGAATCTCATTCGTCCGTGTCCTCCGCGTCCTCTTCGCCCGCGCCCGATGGCGCGCGCAGCCCGTGCTTCTCCATGCGCGAGTAGAGCGTGCGCCGCGTGAGCCCGAGGAGGCGCGCCGCCTGGCTCTTGTTGCCGGCCGCCTTCTCGAGCGCTTTCAAGATCAGCTCGCGCTCCAAGGTCTCGAGCGAGAGTCCCTCATCGGGAATGTCCGGCACGCCGAACACCTGGGCCTTGGGTCGCCGGTCGCTCAAGTCGAGCTGCCCGACCGTCACCGGGTCCGACCCGGCGATGATGAGCGCACGCTCGAGAATGTGCTCCAGCTCGCGCACGTTCCCCGGGAAAGAATAGCCCTCGAGCGCCGCGCGCGCTTCCGGCGTGAGCTTGTCGGGCGAAGCGCCCGCCCGCGCCAGAAAATAGCCGATCAAGGCCGCCACGTCGCCCGGCCGCTCGCGCAGCGTGGGCAGGCGGATGGGAAACACGTTGAGGCGGAAGAAGAGATCCTCGCGGAAGGAGCCCTTCGCCACCTCGGCGCTCAGGTCGCGGTTGGTCGCGGCCACCACGCGCACGTCGACCGTGATCGTCTCCGTGCCGCCCACGCGCACGAAGGATTTCTCTTCGAGCACCTGGAGGAGCTTCACCTGCAGGGCGAGCGTCAGTTCCCCGACCTCGTCGAGGAAGATCGTGCCCTTGTCGGCCTGCTCGAAGCGCCCGATCTTTCGCGCCACCGCGCCGGTGAAAGCGCCGCGCTCGTGGCCGAACAGCTCGCTCTCCATGAGCTGCTCGGGCAGGGCGCCGCAGTTCACCTTGACCCACGGTGAGCCGGCGCGCGGCGAGAGCGCGTGCACGGCGCGGGCGAAGAGATCCTTGCCGGTTCCCGTCTCGCCCCAGAGGAGCACGGTGGAGCTGGTCGGCGCCACCTTCTCGAGCAGCAGGAGCGCTTCGCGAAGCGCCGAGCTCTCGCCCACGATGGGCGCGGCCATCCTGCGCAAAGCGCTGACTTCGCCGCGCAGCGTCTCGCGCTCGGCGTGCCCGGCGCGCTCGCGCGCCACGCGCTCCAGGCGCAGGGCCAGCTCGTCCAGGTCGACGCCACCTTCCTTGGTCAGGAAGTCGTAGGCGCCCTCCTGCATCGCCTTCACCGCGATTTTGGTGTCGGGATAGGCGGTCATGAGGATGACCTGCATCTCGGGCTTGGCTTTACGGACCTGGCGCAAGACTTCGAGTCCGTCGGGCGGGCGCATCTTGAGATCGGTGACCACGACGTCGAAAGGCTCGCGCGTGGCGCGCTCGATCGCCTCCTTGCCCGAGGTCACGAAGGCGGTCTCGAAGCCACGGCGCGCGAGCGCGCGCGCGAGCGTGTCGGCGAGCGGCGCTTCGTCGTCGACGACGAGAACGCGGAGCGCACCGGCCGGGCTCACGCCGTGGCTCCCGCGGGCGCGGGCTTCAAGACCAGCGTGGCCGTGGTCCCCCGGCCCTTGGCGCTCGCGATCTTGAGCTCGCCGCCTGAGTTCTTGGCCAGCCGATCGACGATGGCGAGCCCCAGGCCCGAGCCGCGCACGCGGGTAGTGAAGAAAGGATCCTTGGCGCGGCGCAGCGTCTCTCGATCCATGCCGGGACCGTTGTCCTCCACCGAGAGCAGAATGCGCGGGCCCGAGTGCATGAGGCGCACCACGAGCCTCGCTTCGCGTCCCGGCGCGCCCTGGGCCGGGCGCGATCCCTCCGGGGCTTCGCCGCGGGCCTCGACGATCGCGTCGAGCGCGTTCTTCACCAAGTTGAGCAGCGCTTGCTTGATCTGGTCGAGCCCCAGGGTCACGCGCCAGGGCCCCTCGCCTCGCGTCTCGAAGACCAGCGTCACATCGCGCTCCTGGCACTCGGGCTCGAGCAATCCCACGGTGGCGCGCGCCGCTTCACAGGCGTCGCCGAAGCGCTCCTCGGGCCGGGGCGGGCGCGCGAAATCGAGCGTGCGGCGCACGGTGGCGGCGAGGCGATCGCACTCCTGCGCGATGTAGTCGAAGAGCTCGGGCTCGGGACCCTGGTAATCGCGCCGCAAGAGCTCGGCCGAGTGCTTGATCACGCTCAGCGGATTTCTCACCTCGTGCGCGAGCGTCGCACCCAGCTCACCCACCGCGGCCAGGTTCTCGGCCCGCGCCAGCTCGCGCTCCCAGCGCTGCCGCGCCAGACTAAGGCGCAAGAAGAGGGCGCTCAAGAGAAACACGGCCACCACGGCCGGGAGGAGCGCCACCGCCAGATGGCGCCGCACGTCGTTGAGAATGCGCAGGAAATCGGCGCCCGCCTCCACGCCCAGGACGGCGCGCACGTCGCCGCCGGGGCCGTGCACGGGGGCGAAGCCGGTCTTCACCACGAACTCACCGGTGCGATAGAGCCCGGTGGCCGAGGGCGTGCCGGCGAGCGCCGTGGTCGACGCCACGCGCTCGGCCGCGAAGAGGAGCGAGCGCTGGCCCACGTTCTCCTCGCGCACCAGATCGAGGAGTACCTTGCCGTCCCGGTCGACCAGGAAGACGTCGCTCGCCTTGGCGCTGCCGCGCACCAATTCGAGATCGAGCGCGATGCGCCCATAGGCGAGGCCGTCCTTGCCCTCGACCTGAAGGTTGACCAGCTCCGCCGGATCGATGGCCGTGGACGCGCCCACGGCGACCGCCTCCAGGCGCGTATTCATCTCCTGGTCGAGCGATCGCTGGAGGCTCGCGATGGTCCACCACGCGGCCGCGCCCGCGACCACGCACACGGCGGCCGCGAGCCCCAGCAGAAGAACCGGCGAGCCCCAGCCCGTGGCGGCCCGGCTCACGCGCTCGTCTCCGCCTAGGGCTGAGGCGGCGGCGTGGGCATGGTGCCTTCGAGCGCTTTGAGCCGCATGGTGGCGACGTGCTGCACGTCGGCCGAAGTGGCCTTCTCGGCGGCCTCGTGATACATGCGCTCGGCGTCGTCCTTGCGGCCCTCGAACTCGTAGATCACGGCCAGATCGAAGGCGGCGATGGCGTGGTCGGGATGGCGGGCCACGATGCTCTCGAGATCCTTCACCGCCTCCTCGGCCCGGCCGGCCTGGTGCAGCGCCACGGCGCGGTCGACCTGCACGTCGACCAGGCTCGAGTCCTTGGCCAGGGCGCGATCGTAGAAGCCGACGGCGTCGGGAAAATTCTTGGTGTCGTAATAAATGTTTCCGAGCTCGACCAGAGCGTGCACATCGTTGGGATTCTTGCGCAGGATCTTGGTGAGCGAGTCGGCCGAGGCGAGCTTGGCGGGGTCGGCGCCCTCGATTTGCACGCTCGAGCGCTGGCTCGTGATACCGATGGCGGTGACGAGCGCGATGAGGAGCGCGGCTCCCCCCACCGCGGCCCAGATCCACCCTGGGGCCCCGCCTGCGGCCCGCGGGCGATCCTCGGCGCCGATGCCGAAGAGGCCGGCGCGCTCGTGACGCCGGCGCGGGATGACCTTGCCCTGCTCCTCGCGCACGGCGGGGGCGCCCGGCAGGGGGGTCATGGGCTCGGCGCGCGGCGGCCGGGGCCGACCCGCCGGTGCCGCCACACGGCGAGCGAAGGGATCGATGGGATGGTTGCACTCGACGCAAGTCTCGGCGTCGAGCGCGTTGGGCGCGCCGCAATCCGGGCAGGGCCGAGTCGCCTCGGGGCTCATGGGCGCGAGCCTACCAAAAACAACGGAGCGGAGGCCTTCGCCCCCGCTCCTGCCCCGGACGCCTCTCCGTGGCGACGACTGGGAATGATCTAGACCTTGCTCGCGGCGCTCGTCTTCGAGGCCTTCACGCCTTCCTTCATGCTGTACTTCTTGTCCGCGCCGAGATAGACGGCATTGGCGAAGCCGGCCGCCTTCAAGCTCTTGAGCGCCGCCTTCTGGTCGATCTTGGCGCCGCGCGTGCAGACGTAGGCCTTCTTCGTCTTCACATCGACGTTGACGTACTGGACGCCCTTCACCGTGCTGAGCGCCGAAGCCACGCCGTCCACGCAGCAATCGCCGTGGATGCTGGCCACCTGGAACACCGCGTCGGCGACGTCGCCGTCCTTGCAGGTACCGGCCATCGCGCTCGCGTTCTTGTGTGCCGCGCAGGAACCGGCCGAAGCGCTCTTCATGCCCGAGCACTCGCCGCCGCCCGAAGACGTGAGCTGAGTGCTGGCGTTGGACGAAGACGAGCAGCACGAACCGGACGAAGACTTCGAAGCCGAAGCCGAGGACGCCTTGTCGTGGTCGCAGGCCATGGCGCTGGCCGCGCCGACCGTGACCGCGAGCGCGGCGAGAAGAAGAGTGAACTTGCGCATGGAAGTCCTTTCAGGCCACCAAGGCCTCAGTAGTGCGTGGCGAGATTCTCGTTCACGCGGCCCTGCATCACACCGTCACTGCCCTTAAGGCTACGGACCGTCTGCACCCCGGTCAAGGTTCCCCTGAGCGAGTTTTCGGCGCCTTGACGCGCCGGGCCGAGCCCGGGTTCGGCCTCGCTTGACCGGCTTTTCCGGGCTCCGTAAGTTGAGCGCGGACAGGCCTTCCGCTCGTCTCGAAAACCAGGAGATTCCGTGGCACATCGCAACTCGGGCCGGCCCCGGTCCGCTGCCATCCCGTTCGTCCCGCTGACGCTCCTCTTCGTCCTCGTCCTTGCGGCTCGACCCGCCTTCGCCGACCAGGAGGTCAAGGTCACCCTGCTGCACACGACCGACCTCCACGGCCACCTGCTTCCCGAAGAAGACTTCACCGGCATGCCTGCTCCGCGCGGCCTCACGCGCGTGGCCACGCTGGTGCGCCAGGAGCGCGCCAGCGATCCCCATGCCCTCTTGCTCGACGCGGGCGATTGCATCCAGGGCACGCCCATGGAGTACGTGGCGCACACGCAGATGGCCGCCCGGCCCGATCCCATGATGCTGGCCATGAACGCGCTCGGCTACGACGCCATGGCGGTGGGCAACCACGAGTACGACTTCGGGTGGAAGACGCTCGACGCCGCCCACCAGGCGGCCAAGTTCCCGTGGCTCTCGGCCAACACGCTGAAGGGCGACACGCCGGCATTCGATCCTTATCGCGTGTTCGTGGTGCGCGGCGTGCGGGTCGGCGTCTTGGGCCTCACCACGCCGGCCATCCCCTCGTGGAGCGATGCCGACAAGTTCCCCGGCCTCCACTTCGCCGACGCGGTCGAGACGGCCAAGAAGTGGGTCCCCTATCTGCGCGACAAGGAGCATTGCGACGTCGTCGTCGTCCTCACCCACCAGGGGCTCGAGCGCGAAGGCGAGCGCGGGCGCGACATCGCGGGCCAGATGCCGAACGAGAACCAGGGCTTCGCGCTGGCGCAGGTGCCGGGCGTGGACGTGGTCATCCTCGGCCACACGCACCGCGCCATTCCCTCGATCACGACCAAGGGCGGAACCCTCCTCAGCCAGGCCGGCCGCTGGGCCGACCATCTGGGCAAGGTCGAGATCACGCTCACGCGCGCCTCGGACAAAGCGCCGTGGAGCATCTCCTCCAAGCGCGCCGATCTGATCGAAGTGACCTCGGACACGCCGGCCGATTCGGCGCTCGTGGCTCTGGCCGAGCCGTATCGCGCGCCGACTCGCGCCTGGCTCGATCAGCCGCTCGCCACCGCCGAAGCCGAGTTCGACGGCGCGCGCGCGCGGCTCGAGGACACGCCGCTCATGGATCTCATCCAGGCGGCGCAGCTCCAGGATGGCGATGCCGACGTCTCGCTCGCCCCCGCGTTCACCACCGAGGGCAAGCTCCGCAAGGGACTGGTGCGCATGCGCGACGTGGCCTCGGTCTACGTGTACGAGAACAACCTCTACACGCTCCAGGTGACGGGCAAGCAGCTCAAGGCCGCGCTCGAATGGTCGGCACGCTACTTCAGCCCCTACGATTTCGGCCGCACCGACCGCCCGCTCATCGATCCTGGCGTCCAGGGCTTCAATTACGACATGGCGCAGGGCGTCACTTACTCGATCGACGTCACCAAGCCGTACGGCCAGCGCATCCAGGACCTGCGCTTCGGCGGCCGCCCGCTCGCCGACGACCAGTCGCTCAAGGTGGCGATGAATTCCTATCGCGTGAACGGCGGCGGCGGCTACGACATGTGGAGGGGCGCGCGCGTGGTGAAGAAGTCGGACCAAGGCATGCGCGAGCTCCTGGCGCAGTACGTGAAAGAGAAGGGAACGCTGCGTCCGCGCACCGACTCGAGCTGGCACATTCTGCCTTTGTGGGTCACCGATTCTTCGAAGCCCGCGTTCGAGCGCCTGGTGCGCCGCGGCGTGTGGAGCGAGGACGAGTCGAAGAAGATCGATCCCGCGGCTCCGCTCACGCGGGGCGAGTTCGCGGCCTGGCTGGGCCGCGCCTACGGCAAGTCCGGCGACGGCGCCGGCAAGACGCGCTTCAACGACGTGCCGCCCGAGATGACGGGCGACGTGGCGCGCGCCGAGGCGGCGGGCGCGTTCACCCAGGTGAAGGGCGAGCTCTTGCGCTCGACCGAGCCCATCGATCTCCTCACCGCCGTGGAGTGGACGGTGCTCGCCGATCGCGGTGGCGCTCCCTTCCCGCGCGGGCAAAGCGCTCTGGCGCAAACCAAGGGCGCTCCCGATCCGGATCTCTTCCTTCCCGCCGCCACCACGCCCTCGCCCGCGCTTCTTCGCCTCGCCGAAGCGCCGCCGCGCTACGGGCGCGCTCGGCTGCCGGCCGCAGAAGAGAATTACGCGCTGCGTGAGGGCTTCCTCGACGAGTGGATGGCGTCGGCCAATCCCCAGGCGCTGACGCACGCGGACGGGGCGCGCCTCTTGGCCGCGGCGCGCTATCCGTGGATCACCGTGCTCTACACGACCGACTTCCACGGCGCTTTCGAGGCGCAGCGCGCCGGCGCGCGCACCCTCGGCTCCTCGGCCGCGCTGGCCACGCTGCTCGCCAAGGAGCGCGCCAAGAATCCGCAGGGCACGCTGCTCTTGGACGGCGGCGATCTCATGCAGGGCACCATGCAGTCGAACCTCTCCCGCGGCCGGCCGGTGATCGCCCAGATGAACCGCTTCGGCTACGACGCTTCCTCGCTCGGCAACCACGAGTTCGA
>DATFWU010000152.1:0-3935 GCA_035259005.1 Candidatus Eiseniibacteriota bacterium | reverse complement strand
CGGGAATCGCGCAAGACCATCTTGGTCTTCTCCCGGATGAGAGCAGGGACGGACGCTTGGCCGACGAACATCGATCGAGTCTCCAGCGACGTCCCTGCGCAAGCTTTGCTGCGTTCTCGGATGGAGAACGAGTGGTTCTATTTTACCTCACTCGGTTTACGAGGACGAGACTTCGACAGCGAAAATCTCTTCGAGACGTGAACCTTTTTCGATGTTGCGAAATGCAATTCCCCCGGCTGGACTCGGACGCCCCGGGTCGCTAGCGTGCGAGCCTGAGTCCACGACCATGACGAAATCGTTTTCGCTGTCTCCGCGCGAATCCGCGGCCTTGGCGGCCGCCCGTAGGGCCCTGGCCGAAGGCGCGCTCGCCGAGGTGGCTCGTCACTACGAAGAGGCGGCGCGGGCGCGTGCACGGGACGGTGGGGACGATAAGCGCCACCTCCGCCGAGCGCTCGACTTCTGGGTGGCCGCGGGCGAGTCCACGCGAGGGTTGGCGTGCGCGCGAAAGCTCTTGGCGGCTCGCGGCAGCGCCAAGGATCGCGGCCCGGTGTACCTGGCGGCAGCGCAGCTCGAGCTCTTGGCGGGGCGCCCGCGCCGCGCCCTCCGCGCTTTCGCGAGCGCGCGCCAGGACCTGGGGCGCGATCGCGATCGGCGGCGCCTCGCTCAGATGGGAGAAGCCGAAGCCCGAATCGCTCTCGGCGAGCCGCTCGCCGCGCGGGCACTCTTCGCCCGCTGTCTCGCCGATGCGGAGCGCTCCGGCGACGCGTGGGCGGCGTGCGCGGCTGGGCTTCGCCTCGCCACGCTGGACCTCTGGCTCGGCGATGCGTTGGGCGCGCGCGAAGCTCTCGAGGAAGTGCGCACGCGCGCCGCGGCCAGGCACTTGCAATCGCTCGAAGCCGAGGCCGCGTCCGTCCTCGCCCAGGCCGAGCTGGCTTTGGGCCGCGCCGATCAAGGGCAACGCGAGGCTGAACACGCGGCCCATCTCTATCGCGAGATGGGGCGCGATCGCGACGCCGACTACGTCGGTCGCTGGGAAGCCGCCGCCATCGCCGTCCGGCTCGCGACACTCGATCCCGTGGCGCGCGAATCGGCGGGGCCCGTGCTGTGGCGCCAGGCGCTGCGCAAGCTCGCCAAAGCGCGCGAGGCCGCGCCGGGGCGGCGCATCGCCGAAGCGGAAATTCTCATGCAAGAGGCCGCCCTGCTGCGCGGCCGCGCGGCAAGCGAACGCGTGCGGCGCGCCAAGCGCGTCTGGCCGGGAATCGCCCGGCCACCGCGTCCCCCATGGGGGACGGTCGACGAGCCCGCGCCACGCATCGGTGCGTTGTCGCGCGTTCTGGGCGAGCGACGCGCGGAGCACGAGCGTCTGATGAGGGAGTTCGCGGGCCAGACATCGGTACCCACGCGCGTGCGCGTTCCCGCGAGGCGCGATCCGGATGGCGCCCGCTGGATGATCCAGGAGGCGGCGCGCCGCAGTGCCCCACGCTTCTCCGATTCGATCGCGGTCCCACCCCTGCGGCTCGACGAGAGGCTGGTCGTCTTTTCGCGAAGCGGAGACACGATCGAGGCCTGGGTGGCGCCGGGTCCGAGCGCCCACTTCACCATCGGCGAGGTCGCCGCTTGGCGCACTGCGCTGGAGGAGATCGAGCGCCAGGTGCGAGACGCCGAAGGTTGGCCCGACTCGGTCGTTCCCGAAACTTTGATCGACAACAGCCGCCGCACGATGGCGCGCGTCGGCGAATCGATCTGGACGCCGCTCTGGCCCGCGCTCACGGGCGCGGCACGGGTTCTCGTTCTACCCGATCCGGCGCTGCCCGAGTTGCCGTGGACCGCGCTCATGCTCGCCGCACAGCCGGAACGCTGGCCGCGTCCCCGCATGCTCTCGCTCTTGCCGAGCGCCTCCCTCGCGCGACCACCCGCGTGGTCGCTGCGCCCGGGACGCTCCCTCGCCCTTGCCGAGCGCTCGGCGGAGCAATCGATCGCGGAGCGAGAAGCGCGCGCGGTGGCTCGCGTGTTGCGCGGCCAGTGGAAGACCCTCGCCCCCGGCGCTCTCGATGCGCTCGGACGCGCCACGGTCCACCATTGGGCACCGGTCGTGCTCGTGTCACGGCCCTCGGCCGCTCTCACCCGCTTGCCCGATGGCGATGCGAGCATTCCGATCTGGCGCCTGGCGCGCGAACGGATTCGTCCTCAGCTCATGGTGCTGCCTCGTCTCGAAGCCGAGTCGCGCATGCCGCTCGAAGTGGCGCGCATCGTCGGCCGGGTCGGTCCCGAGGGGGCGCACCGCGCCGGGGAAGGAAGCGGCGCCGCGCCACGCAAGAGCGTTCCCTCTTTTCCCAAAGCAGGACAACTGGCTCGCGCACTGCTCGCTGGCGGCGCCGCTCGCGTCGTGGTGAACGCGTGGCCCTACGAGGCGCCGGCCTCAGCGGGCCTCGTGGGCGCGTTCTACGCCGGGCTCGCGCGCGGCGACGGGCCGGCCGAATCGCTCTTCACGGCGCAGCGCCGCGCGTTCGAAGAGGGCTTGCACCCGGCGGCATGGGCCGGATTCTCGATGTGGGGTTGGACCTAGCGCCTGCTAAGATGCCGTCCCCGGCGCGCACGCCGGGTCGGACAGGAGCCCATCGCGCATGAGAACGCTGATCCAGGGCGGCGAAGTCGTCACCGCCACCGACCGCTACGTGGCCGACGTGTTCGTGGACGGCGAGACCATCGTCGCGATCGGCAAGGACCTCGCGCTGCCCGCCGATCGCACGCTCGACGCGCGCGGCCAGTACGTGATTCCCGGCGGGATCGACGTGCACACGCACTTCGATCTTCCCTTCGGCGGCACGTTCGCGTCGGACGACTTTCAAACCGGATCGATCGCGGCGCTCTTTGGCGGCACCACGACGGTGATCGATTTCGCCGTCCAGGGCATGGGTGAGCCGCTGCAGAAAGCGTACGAAGAGTGGCGGCGCAAGGCCGAAGGCAGGACAGCCGCCGACTACGGCCTGCACATGATCGTGCGCGACCTGCCCGAAGTGGCGCTCGCCGACATGGACGAGATGGTTCGCGAGGGCGTGACGTCCTTCAAGTTGTTCATGGCCTATCCGGGCGTGTTCATGGTCGACGACGCGACCATCTTCCGCGCGCTCAAGCGCACGGGGGACAACGGCGGGTTCATCTGCATGCACGCCGAAAATGGCGGCGTGATCGATCTCCTGGTGAAGAAGGCGCTGGCCGATGGCCAAACGGCGCCCGTGTACCACGCTTTGACGAGGCCGCCCGAGGCCGAGGGCGAGGCCACGCACCGCGCCATCGCCCTGGCCGAGATGGCCGGCGTGCCCATCTACATCGTCCATCTGTCCGCGGCGCACGCCCTGGCCAAGGTCAAGGAAGCGCGCGACCGCGGCATTCCGGCGTTCGCCGAGACCTGCCCGCAATACCTGTTCCTGTCCGAGGACAACTACCGCGAGCCCGGATTCGAGGGCGCCAAATACGTGATGAGCCCGCCGCTTCGTCCCAAATGGCACCAGGACGAATTGTGGAAGGGGCTCGCGGCCGACGATCTGCAGGTGATCTCGACCGACCACTGCCCCTTCTGCATGAAAGAGGGCTTCGCCGGCCTGCCCAAGCAGAAGGAATTGGGCATCGGCGACTTCTCGAAGATCCCCAACGGCGCCCCCGGTGTGGAGACGCGCCTGATGCTCGTCTTCGACGGCGGCGTGCGCGGTGGGCGTATCAGTCTCCATCGCTTCGTCGAGCTGTGCTCGACGGCGCCGGCCAAGCTCTTCGGACTCTTCCCGCGCAAGGGCACGATCGCCGTGGGCTCGGACGCCGACATCGTTCTGTTCGATCCGAACAAGCGCGTCAAGCTCTCGGCCAAGACGCTGCACATGCGCGTGGACTACAACCCCTACGAAGGCCGCGAGGTGACGGGCGCTCCTTCGCTCGTGCTG
>DATFWU010000151.1:0-2584 GCA_035259005.1 Candidatus Eiseniibacteriota bacterium | reverse complement strand
CGCAGTCCATGGCCACGGTGTGGTCCACCCGCGCCCTGAGCCGCAAGGCGCGCCAGCTCCGCGAGCGCATTCGCCTGTGATCCCGATCTTCCAGGTCGACGCCTTCGCGGAGCGCCCCTTCGCGGGCAACCCGGCCGCGGTTGTCCTCGACGCCCAGCGCCTCTCCGAGCGCCAAATGCAGGCCATCGCCTTCGAGATGCGCGTGGCGGGCACCGCCTTCATACTTCCCGCCGTGCGGCCGGACGCACAGTGGCGGCTGCGAATGTTCACGCCCACCCGCGAGGTCGCTTACTCCGGTCACACGACCATGGCCGCCGTGCACGCCCTCGCCGAGTGCGGCCGGCTGCGCGGCGATCACGTCGCCTTCGAGACACTCGGGGGCAGCGTGCAGGCGAGCGTGGTCGCCAGCACCGCGCGCCGGCTCATCTGGCTGGAGCCGCGGGTGCCGGAGCTCCATCTGTTCACAGGGCAGCTCGCGCACATGCGCGAGGCCCTCGGGCTCACCGCCGCGGCCGGCTGGGCCCATGCCGTCACCACACCCGATCACGACCTGCTCGTGCCAGTGGCCGGGCTCGAAATCCTGAGAACCCTGCGGCCCAATCTGAGCGCGCTCGGCGAGGTGGCAACCCACGCAGGGGTGCGCGGCGTCTGCGTCGTGTCCCGCGAGACGATCGACCACGGCTCGGCGACCCACTGCCGCTTCTTCGCTCCCCACTTCGGCATTCCCGAGGACATCGTGACCGGCTCGGTGCACTCTGCCATCGGCATCTGGCTCTTCGACGCAGGACTCCTCCATCCGAGCGGCACTCTCGCCGACTTCACTGCCGAGCAGGGCGACGGCCTCGGGCGCCCTGGCCGGCTCCGCGTAGAGCTCCAGCTCCAGGAAGGCAAGGTCACCCGCGTCCGGGTCGGCGGCTCCGCCGTCACCGTGTTGGCGGGCAGCATCGCGGTGCCCGACCCGTGAGGTTCCTCGGCGTCGACCTCGCGTGGAAGGATGGCAACCAGTCCGGCGTGGCCTGCCTCGAGGGCGCGCGTTTCCCTCTCGAGCTTCGCGAGGCGCCGCACACGCTGTCGAGCCACGGTGCGGTGCTCACGTGGATTGCCCGGCGCGTGGCGCACCGTCGCGCGGTCGTGGGCATCGACGCGCCGCTGCTGGGACTGGGCAATGGCCGCCGCGGCGGCGACAACGAGGTAGCGAGCGTCTTCGGGCGCTTCCACGCCTCGACGCACAGCCCGCCGCGCTATCCGGGTCTCGAGGCCTTTACCCACGCGCTCCTCGAAGACTATGCCCTCGATTCCTTCGGCCCGGGCTGGCGGCCCGCCCTTGGTTGCCCCGCCATTCGTGAGGTCTATCCCAACGCGCTGCAGGTGCTCCTCTTCGGTCTCGACGCGCGGCCCGGCCTCACCATCGTCAAGTACAAGCGCCAGCGCTTCCCCGGGAAGCGCGCGTGGGTCGAGCGAGGCCTGTGCGTCTTCATCGATCGCTGCGTGCGGGCGATCGGCGGCCGCTACGTCGCGCCGGGCGGCCCGGGCTGGCAAGCTCTGCTCGCCGCACGACCGCGCGCGTCCATGTCGTCGGCCGAGCTGAAGGCCATCGAGGACCGCTGGGATGCCGTGCTCTGCGCGCTCGGCGCCGCGCTCGAGTGCTACGCGCCGGGCGCCATGCGATTCTATCCGGATGCGCCGGAGGCATGGCGGCGCGGGTACATCTTGGCACCCGTCTTTCCCATCGCGAGAGAGGAGCGAAGCGCGGCCAAGGTGTGAAGCCCGAGCCCGGGCGAGCTGCTCCGCGGCCACGGCGGCGAGCGCGAGGTGATCCCGGACGACGACCAGGTTCCACTCCCGCGCCAAGGATCCTGCGAGGCGACCACCGGAAGCGAAGGCGGTCTTCTCCGGCGTGTCGCCGTGCCGCGGTCAGTCGACGGCGGACAGCTTGAGCAAGGCGTCGGGGTCGACGCGCGCCCGACGAAGCTGCGCCGACCAGTGCAGGTGCGGTCCCGTGGCGCGTCCCGTGCTGCCCACCGCCCCGATGATGGCCCCCCGCTCCACGAGGACGCCTTCCGTCACGTCGATCCGTTCGAGGTGCATGTACAGCGTGTAGAGGCCCTCGCCGTGATCGAGCGCGACCAAGCGGCCGCCGAAGAAGTGCTCGGCCACGAGGGCGACACGCGCGCCGTTGGAGGCCACCACCGGCGTGCCCGCCGGCGCGCCGAAGTCCACGCCCGAGTGCGGCGCACGCGGCTTGCCGTTGATGACGCGCCGGAACCCGAAGCCCCCCGACGTGACGTCGGAGGCGATAGGTCTCGTGAAGTGGCCGCGCCAGAGCCGGACGGAGGTGATGGTGTCGTACAGGGCGCGCAGCCGAGCGGCTTCTGCTTCCGCGCGCCGCTCGTTGTCGAAAGAGAGGTCAACCATGCCCTTGGGCAGCGTGAGGCGCTGCACAGGGAAGTGTCGTGACTTGACGGTGATGCGCCCCGATGCCTGGTGCGGCGCGCCGCTGCCATCCACGAAGCCGATGCGCCAGGGCAGGCGTCCCGGCCTGGTCTCGAGATCGATGCCGATGAGGGCGGCGTAGCCGTCGGCG
>DATFWU010000150.1:0-15325 GCA_035259005.1 Candidatus Eiseniibacteriota bacterium | reverse complement strand
CGCCCGCGCCCGGCATCTTGCCGCCCAGCGCCCCCGCCTTGCGCGCACGCTCGTAGAGATCGTCCACCTCGGGGGTCGAGATGTGCTCCTCCAGCGCGCGCTTGTTCATCCACGCCGAGTGCAGGAGGGCGCCCATGTCGTCGATCTTGCCGCGCAGGAGCGCGTTCTTCATCTCGAAGGTGATCGACTTGAGCGCGTCGAGCGCGGCCACTGTCTCCTCGCGCCCGCTCCGGTAGGCCGCGGTCTGGCGCTCGATGATCTGCCCGGAGAAGCGCGTGCGGCCGATGTAGCAGAGAAGCAGCCGGTACTCGAGCTCGAGGCGCACGTCCTCGCGCACGCGCAGCGGATTCACCACGGTCGCGTCCTTGTGAAACTCGATGAAGTTGAATCCGCCGAAGGTGGCCGCGTACTGATCCTGGCGCCCGCCGGCGATGGCCAAGTCATGCCGCTCGAGCGCGTACGCCGCCTCGGCCAGCTCGTAATCGGTGAGCGGATGGTGCAGCCATTCGCGCAGCGCGGCGAGCAGCGTTACCACCATGGTCGACGAGGCGCCGAGACCGGAGCCCGGCGGCGCGTCGGACTGCACGGTGACGTCGGCGCCGGTGCGCGGCTTGAGCGCCTTCACCGCCGCCTTGACCAGGTCGAGATTGCCGTCCAGACGCACGGCGCGCAGGTGCCCGTATTTGGCCGTGACGTGAAGATCGAGCGAGTGCAGCGTGAGCTTGGCGTCGCGGCGCGGACGCACCGTGGCGTAGCAGAACTTGTCGATGGTCGAGGACAGCACCACGCCGCCCCGCTCCTCGGGATAGGGAGAGACGTCGGTGCCGCCGCCCGAGAAGGAAAGCCTGAGCGGCGCGCGCGCGCGCACCAGGGCCTTCACGCGCTCTTTTCCTTCTTGGCCCGGATCGCGGGCCACTCGCGCTGCGCCTGGTCGAGCCCCTCGGGCGTGCCGATGTCGAACAGCTTGCCCGGGCAGCGCTTGGCGAAGAGCGGAAGCCCCTCGGCGACGAGCCGCGGAAAGACCTCGGTCTCGAGGCTCGACGGCTTGCCTTTCGGGACCATCTCGAGCAGCGCGGGCTCGCAGAAGAAGAGGCCGCCGTTGACCCAACCCTCGCCCTTCTTCTCCTTCTCGCGAAACGCGGTCACGCGCCCGTCGCCCGCCATCTCGATCGTGCCGCGCGCCTTGGCGTCCTTCACCTTGAAGGCGGCGAGGGTGGCGAGGGCACCGTGCCGTTGATGGTGCTCGAGCAGGGCCACGAGATCGACCTCGGCCAGCGTGTCGCCGTTGACCACGAGAAAGGTGCGCTTCTCGTCGCGCGCCGAGTAGGCGATCGCTCCGCCCGTGCCGAGCGGCACCGGATCCACGGTCCAGCGCACCAGCGGCAAGGCCTCGGCACCGCGCACCCGCAAGCGCTCGATCACCGGATCGGAGCGCACGCCGAGGGCGAGCACGACCTCGTTCACGCCGCACTCCGCGAGCCACTCGAGCTGCACCTCGAGAAAGGGCCGCTCGACGAAAGGGGCGAGCACCTTGGGCAAGGCTCCGATGCGGTCGCGGAGGCGGGTTCCGAGCCCTCCGGCGAGGATGTAGGCGCGCACTCAGTCGCCCCCGCCCGCAGCCAGCCGGCTCGCCGGCTCCGCCCGGGGACCCGCGGCCAGGACCTCGGGCTCGTCCCAGTTGCGCCAGGCGCGCACCGGGAAATCCGTCTTGGGGCGCTGGCTCGCGATCATCTCGCCCAAGAGCCCCATGGAGAGAAGCTGGATGCCGAGGATGGCGAGCACGCCGCCCAGGACGAGGAGCGGCCGCACGCGCAGGGGCTCGCCGAGCGCCCACTGCAGAAGGAACCAGGCCTCGATCGCGAAGCCGAGGACGAGGCTCGCCAGGCCCACGCGTCCGAAGACGTGCAGCGGCTTGAGCGCGCTCGTCTGCACGAACGACACCGCCATGAGATCGAGGAAGCCGTTGACGAAGCGCGCGGCGCCGAACTTGCTCCGCCCGTGCTGGCGCGCGCGGTGGTGCACCGCGCACTCGCCCACCTTGAAGCCCTTCCAGTTGGCGAGCGCGGGCAGGAAGCGGTGCAGCTCGCCGTACACCTCGATGGCCTCGACCACCTCGCGGCGATAGAGCTTGAGGCCGCAGTTCATGTCGTGGAGCTTGGTGCCGGTGGCCCGCGCCGTCACCGCGTTGAAGAGCTTGGAAGGGAGTGTCTTGGTCCACGGATCGCGCCGCTGCACCTTCCAGCCGCTGACCACGTCGTAGCCGCCCTCCTCCATCGTGCGCATCAGGTGAGCGAGCTCGGCCGGGTCGTCCTGCAGATCGGCGTCGAGCGTCATCACGTAGTCGCCGCGCGCGCGGCCGAAGGCGAGAGCGAGGGCGGCCGACTTGCCGAAGTTGCGGCGGAAGCTGGCCACGCGCACGCGGGGGTCGCGATCGGCGAGCTGGGAGAGCACGCGATCCGAGCCGTCCTTGGAGCCGTCGTCGACGTAGAGCACCTCGAAACGCAGCCCCTGGGCTTCGGCGGCGCGCACGATCTCCGTGTGCAGCTCCTGCAGGCTCTCGGCCTCGTCGTAGACGGGCACTACGAAGGACAGCTCGAGCCTTTCTTTCATGCTTTCGCCTCCCGAGCCGCGCGCGAGCGGCGCGTGTTCTGCCACTGCCATTGCGCGGCCAGCCCCTCGTCCAGCATCACGCGCGGCTCGTAGCCCAGATCGCGGCGCGCGCGCGTGATGTCGGAAGCCGTGTGCGGCGCGTCGCCCGCCACCTTGGGGCGGAACACGACGTCCACCTTCTCGCCGGTCACGGCGCGGATCTTGTCGAGCACCTGGAGCACGGTCACCGGGTGGTCCGAGCCCACGTTGTACACCCCGCCCGTCTGCCCGCGCTCGCCCGCCACCTCGACCGCATCCAGGATGTCCTCCACGAAGGTGAAATCACGCGACTGCGTTCCGTCCCCGTAGATCTCGAGCGGGCGCCCCTCGCGCACCGCCTCGAAGAAGCGGTGGAACCCCATGTCGGGCCTTTGCCTTGGGCCGTACACGGTGAAGAAGCGAAGCGCCACCGCGGGCAGCCCATGGTTGCGCTGATACAAGAGACACAGGTGCTCGGCCGCCAGCTTGGTCACGCCGTAGGGCGAGAAGGGCCGCGGCCGGTCGTCCTCGCTCGTGGGCAGCCGCTCGGCGTCGCCGTACACGGAAGACGACGAAGCGTACACGAACCGCTGGGGCGGCTTCGCCAAGTAGCGCTCGAGCAGGCGCTGCGTGGCCAGCAGATTTTGCTTCAGGTAGACGCTGAAATCGCGTCCCCACGAGGCGCGCACGCCCGCCTGCGCGGCGAGATGATAGACCACGTCGACCTCGGGAAGTCCGCCGAGATCCTTGTCCGCCAAGTCCCACTCCAAGAGCCGAAACGATGGATGCTTCGCGACCGCGCTCAAATTGTCGCGCTTGATCTCCGGATCGTAATAGTCGGTGAAGCAATCGACCCCGGTCACGCGAGCTCCGCGCGCCAACAGGCGCTCGACCAATCGCGATCCCAGAAAGCCGGCCGCGCCGGTCACCAGAACCTCGGACATGCCTAAGAACCTCCCCCGCCCGAAGCGGCGTTGGGCGAGCTTCCGGGGCCGGTCGATCGCCTCTCCTCGATCCTCCTTTGGATCGCGGCGGCCTCTTGGGCGCGGCCGGCTCCCTGGAGCAGGTCGTGCGCCGTCTGCAGGGCTCCGAGATCCCCCGGGTCCATGCGGTCCGCGATCGAGAGCTTCGCCACCGCCTCGTCGATCCGGCCCAGGCGCCCCAGGCAATAGCCATCATAGTAGAAGAGATCGGCCGTGGCCCGGCCCTGCTCGCGCTCCCGGAAATAGGCCAGACAGCGGGCGGTGTCCCCCTCCTCCAGATAGAAGAGGCCGAGCAGACCCTGCGCCGGGGGGAAATCGGGGTACATGCGGTCGACGGCGAGGAGGTCGTCGATGGCGCTAGGCAGGTGGCCCAGACGGCGCTCGTCGTAGGCCAGCTCCATCCGGGCGGCCGCGTAGTTCTGGGTCATCTCGATGGAGTGCGGATTCTTGTAGGGCTTGGCGAGCAAGCTCCGGTCGGGCCCAAAGAGATTGCGATAGAGATAGACGTGGTCGAGGTTGGCCCGCACCTTGGCCGGGTCGATCCAGCTCACGCCGTTCCAGCCGAGGCCGCTGTCGGCCGCGACCCGGCGCGGCGCCACGCGCCACACCAGGCCCTCGAGGACGAGCAGGCTGTCGAGCCCGAAATGATCGGGCGAGGTCACGGTGAAGTACGCCGGACGATCCGGCCCGGTCCGGAGCAGGTCCCTCACCAGCCAGCGGTTCACCGGCAAGGGCGCGCCCGTCGCGCGATCGGGGAGAGTGCCCGCGGGCACGGCCGCGATCTCCTGGTCGGTAATCGTGGTCGGCACCCGAGGCTCCTGGTCGCGCAGCTCGCGCACGTACCAGTCGGCGTTGGCCAGGAAGAGATTGATCACGCGCACGTCCTGGCGCACGCCCTCGACCTGCTGCAGGTACCAGAGCGGAAACGTGTCGTTGTCGCCGTGCGTGAAGAGGAGCGCCTTGGGCTCCAAGGAAACCAGCGTGTTCCAGGCGTAGTCGCGCGCCATGAAGAAGCCGCGCCGGTCGTGGGTGTACCAGGAGTGACCGAGGGGAAAGAGCGAGAGCGCGACGATCGCGGCACACGACGCCAGACTCGCGACCGGCTTTGACAGCCCGGGCCAGCGCCGTCGGGCCCACACGATCGCGAAAGCAAGCCCCATCCCGATCCACACGGCGAAGATCTGAAACGAGGTGACGAAGAAGTAGTCGCGCTCAGGCTCCTCGTGGCTGGTGAGATTGAGATAGACCACGAGCCCGAGCGAAGTGAGGAGAAACGCGAGAGCCAGCAGGAAGAAGGATTTGCGCTCGCGCACCGCGTGGACGACCGCTCCCCCGGTGCCCAGCACGAGGGGCAGGGCAACGCCGAGCACGCCGAGCTTCGAGCTCAGGACGAACTGGTCTTTGAGGTAGCCCACGTACATGCCAAGCTGATAGCTCCAGGGCGAAAGGCGCGGCAGGAGCGGCCGCGGCCCGTACTGCTCGCGCAGGACCAGCGAGCGAAGCGCCGCCCAGGTCTCGGGGTCGCCCTCGTTCACCGGCGGATCGGCGTGCGCCCGGATCATCAAATAGAGATGGACGGAAAGACCGAGGGCGGCGAGACCAAGGGCCCACAAGAGATTGCGCGGCGCGAAGAGCGAGCGCGGTTGCACGAGCAGCACGAGGAGAACCAGCGAGGGCAAGACCAGGAAGGTGCCGAGGTGCACGCCCACGCAGAGAAAGCACAGGTACCAGGCGGCCAGGAGTCGGTTGTCGCCTTCTCCCCGCTCGAGGCCCTCCCACCACCGCATGCCGAGGTAGAGGATCACGACCTGCACGAGCGAAGACAGCGCGTAGACCTCGGCCTCGATCGCGTTGGCCCAGAAGGTGTTGCTGAAGGCGGCGAAGAGTGCGGCGGCCGCGCCTCCCGCCCAGGCGACGGACTCCTCGACATGGGCACGCCGTAGGAGGCGCACGGCGAGCAGAAAAGTGAAGAGCACGGCGAGCGCGGCGGCCAAGGACGAGAGCCAGTTCACACGATAGGCCACGGTGGCGAACGGCAGGAGCGAGAACAGCCGGCCGATCAGCACGTAGAGCGGCGTGCCCGGCGGATGGGGAATGCCGAGCACGTGCGAGGTGGCGATGAACTCGCCCGAGTCCCACCACGGGCAGCTCGTCGTGCAGGTGATCGTGTAGGCGGCGAGGGCCGTCAGAAAGACGCCCGCCCCGAGGGCCCAGAAGGCCGGACGCGGGGCGGGCGGAGTCCAACCGGGTCTTTCCAAATGCTTACGGACCGGCTCCGGGGCCGGCTCCGGTCCAGCTCTTGTGACTCGAGTCGGCCTGCTGCATGTACGCCTGCACCTCGGGATCCTCGGGGTGCTTGGTGATCAGCGTCTGCAGCACGGTCGCCGCCTGCTCGCGCCTGCCGGCCTGCATGAGAAGCGCGTAGGCGGCCTTGTAGGCCTGCACCTCCTGCGGGTCCACGTCCCCCGCCTTGAGCAGCTTCTGCACGGCCTCGTCGGTGCGCCCGAGGAAGCCCAGCGCCACGCCCCAGTAATAGTAGATGTCGGACGAGGGATGGACCTTCGCGCGGTCGGCGAAGTATTGCAGGGCCTTCGCCGTGTCGCCCGAGTCCATGATGAACAGCCCCATCACGCCCTCGACCGGCGAGAAGTCGGGGAACATCCGGTTCACGTAAGCCAGCTCGTTGATCGCCTCCTTGTACCGCTTCTGCCGCCGGTACTCGTAGGCCAGCTGCTGGTGCGCCGCGGCGTAGTTCTGGGTCAGGCGCCGCGCGTTGTCGTCCTTGTAGGGCTTGGGGATGTAGTTGCCGTCCTTGTCGAACAGATTGCGGTACAGGAAGACGTCGTAGAGATTGTGGCGAATCTTCTCCGAGTCCATCCAGTTGCGCCCGGTGTAGCCGAACGGTCCGGCGCTGATTCCCGCCTCGGTGGCGATGGAGCCGCGTGCCGCCTTTCGGGACTCGGGGTCGGCACCCCTCAGCCATCCGGCACCGTTCACTTCCCTGATGGTGTCCGGGTAGACGCGCAGCACGAGCCCCTCGGCCACCATCAGGCTGTCGAGACCGTGATGGTCGGGCACGGTCACCGCCAGATAGGCGGGTAGCCGGTTGTGGTTCGTCTTCAGGATGTCGAGCACCATCCAGTGGTTCACCATCTCCGGCTGGCCGGTGCTGGCGTCGAGCAGGTAGCCGTTGTCGCGCACTTGGGCCAGCTGCTCGTCGGTGATCGAGGTCGGCACCTTGGGGTCTTCGTCACGCAGCTCGCGGATGTACCAGTCGGTGTTGAGCAGCGAGAGATTGATCACCCGCACGTCCTTGCGGAAGTTCTCGCCTTGCTGGATGTACCAGAGCGGGAAGGTGTCGTTGTCGCCGTTGGTGAAGACGAAGGCGTTCTTCTCGAGCGGCGCGAGCATGTTGTAGGCGTAGTCGCGCGCCACGTAGAAGCCGTTCCGGTCATGCGTGAACCAGTAGTGCCCGAGCGGGCACAAGGAGAGCGCCACCGCCGCCACGCACGCCGTCCCCAGCACCTCGCGCTTGGCCATCACCGGCCATCTCTCGTGCGCCCACTCGATCAGGAACGCGAGGCCCATGCCGATCCAGACGGCGAAGAACTGGAAGGCCGAAGTGTAGAAGTAATCGCGCTCGCGCACCTCGTGGTCGGTGAAGTTGAGGTAGACGAGGAGCCCGAGCGAGGTGATGCCGAAGGTGACGAACTGGACGGCGAACGACTTCTTCTCGCGCACCCCGTGCATGGCCGCGCCGAAGAGGCCGATGGCGATGGGGATCGTCCCGCCCAGCACGCCCAGCTTGCCGCTCAGCACGTACTGGTCGACGAAGTAGCGGAAGAACATGGCGAACTGGAAGCTCCACGGCGCCGAGCGCGGCAGGATGGGGCGCGAGCCGTACTGCTCGCGCATGATGAGCGCCTTGAGCGCGTGCCAGGTCTCGGGGTCGCCTTCGTTCACCGGCGGGTTGGCGTGCGCGCGGTAGTACAGGTACATGTGCACGGAGAGCCCGACGAAGGCGAGCACCGCGGCCCACGCGAAGTTGCGCGGCGAGAGCAGCGAGCGCCAGTTCACGAACAGAACGAGCACCATGAGCCCGGGCATGACCAGGAAGGTGCCCAGGTGGATGCCGATGCACAGGAAGCAGAGATACCAGGCCGCGAGCAGCCGGTTGTCGCCTTCCTTGCGGTCGAGTCCCTCCCACCACTTGAGCCCGAGCCACAGGATCACCACCTGCATCCACGACGACAGCGAGTAGACCTCGGCCTCGATGGCGCTGTCCCAGAAGGTGTTGCTGAAGGCCATGAAGAAGGCCGCCGCCGCACCGCCCGTCCAGGCGATGATCTCGTCGGTCATGGTGCGCGTGCGCTGGTTCTGGCACAGCCGGATGAAGCGCACGGTGAGGAGGTAGGTGAAGAGCACCGCCAGCGCCGAAGCCAAGGAGGAGAGCCAGTTCACACGGTAGGCCACGGTGCCGAAGGGCAGCATGGCGAACAGCCGTCCGATCAGGACGTAGAGCGGGGTGCCCGGCGGGTGCGGGATGCCGAGCACTTTCGAGGTCGCGATGAACTCGCCCGAGTCCCAGAACGGGCAGCTGGTCGTGCAGCCGAGCGTGTAGGCGCCCAGGGTGAAGAGGAAGACGAACGCGGCGACCGCCTTCGTGCCCCAGTGCTCGGCCGGATCGCTTTGCAAGACGGTGCTCAAGCGGACCTCTGTCGGGCCCTCGGGCCCTCATGGGAGGAAGCGCCGTGGACGGCGGCCCCGGTCGCGGAAGCACCCAGGTCGACCGCGCTCACGGGCGCGAAGTCGGGAAGCGGAGCGTGACGGACGCTGGCCACGGCCACCTGCCAGGCCTCGTCGGCACAGCGATCCCAAGTGAAACGCTGCGCCCAGCCCAGTCCCCCCCGGCTCAGGCGTTGGCGCAGCTCTTGGTCAGACAAGATGGAAAGCAAGGCGTCCGCCAGGGCGCGCGCGTCGCCGTGCGGCACCAGCAATCCGGACTCTCCGTCGACGACCGAGTCGACGAGGCCGGGCGAGCGGCTGGCCACCACCGGCGTGCCGCAGGCGTTCGACTCCACCACCGTGAGCCCCCAGCCCTCCTTGGGCGAGGGCAATGCACTCACCCACGACGACTGGATGCGCCGCACCTTCTCGGCCGCCGGCACGAAGCCGGTGAAGGTCACAGAGTCGGCGAGCCCCAGCGCGCGCGCGCGGCCCTCGAGCGCGGCGCGGTGCGGACCGTCGCCGAGCACCGTGAGGCGGGCCTCGGGAAGGCGGGCGCGCACGTGCACGAAGGCGTCGAGCAGCGCGTCCACGCCCTTGTAGCGGCGCAGCCGCCCCACGTACAGCACGGACGGATACGGCGTCTTCTCGCCACCCGGCTGGTAGCGCTCGTGGTCGAGCCCGCACACGCTGACCGCGATCTTCTCGCGCGCCACGCCGCGCGACACCAGATCCTGGCGCGTGCTCTCGGAGATGGCGAGAAAGGGACAGGCGCGATAGATCGCGGGGATGAGTCGCTCGTGCGCCCACACCGCGCAGGCCACCGGCCACGAGGCCTCGGCGAAGGCGGTGGTGCCGAAGAGATGCGGCACGATGACCAGCACCGGGGCCTTGGCGTAGAGCGGAGAGAAGTACGGCAGCTTGTTCAGATCCTCGACCACGAGGTCGAAGCGCTCGCCTTGGAGCTCGCTCGTGACGGAGCGTGCGGCGGCCCAGTTGCCGTTCCACCACGAGCCGCGCCGGAGAATCCGCATGCCGTCCTGGCGGTCCTCGGGGGCGGCGCCGGGAAAGCCGCTCGCCACCACCGTGACCCGAGCCCCGCGGTGCACCCAGCGTGAGAGGATCTCGTAGAGATGGACCTCGGCGCCGCCGGCTTCGGGATGACGGGGATCTCTCCAGTTCAGGGCGAGAACGTTCACGCCGCTCCTCGGATCCCCGATTCCTCGCGCCGCTTCTCGGCCACCACGCCGATCACGAAGCAGGTGTAGAGCGCCCAGCGCCTGCGGCCGAGCCAAGCCCGCCACGAATCCCAGGCCCGGTCCCACCACGCCGGCCCGTGCGGATACATGGGAAGGATCTTGAGACCCGCCTTGGCGAGGAGCACGCGCGTGGCGCGGTAGCCCAGGCTCGGCACCATCCACTCGCCGTAGGTGCGGCGCACCTCGAGCGACTCGGCCTCGACCAGCTTCTCGAGCTCGCGCGGGCTGAATTGGGTCTCCCAGCCGGCGAACCACTTGTCGAGGGCGATCAGGATCTTCTTGAGCACGGTCCAGGCGTGATAGCGCTGCGGCACGTCCACGATGAGCACACCGCCGCCCGACTCGAGCACGCGGCGGTTCTCGGACAGGATGGGCTCGGGCTCGCGGAAGTGCTCGAGCAGCCCCTGGTGGAAGACCAGCCCGAAGGAGTCGTCCCGGAAGGGCAGCGCCCGGGCGTCGGCGCACACCAGGTTCACCGTGCGCCCGGCGGCCTGGGCGGCGCGGCGCGTGAGGCCGAGCGCCTCGAAGGTGTAGTCCACCACGTAGCCCGAAGCGCCGCGCTCGATGAGCGCCAGGGTGTCGCGCCCCGTGCCCGCCCCCACCTCGAGCGTGCGGCAGCCCTTCAGGTCCCGCGCCGCGGTGGCCACGGCGAGCAGCCGGTCGCCGTTCGAGTAGACGTCCTCGAGCTGCCGGCCATCGGACCAGAAGCGTTGCCAATGCTCTTTCGTCGATTCGCGCGCAGTGCTCATCAGGAACTCGTAAAGATAAGTGGGATCGAAAGCTGGGTCAATCGGAGGCGCTCTCCCGCCGTACCGTACACGATCCCGGCAGGAAGGGTCCCGCCCGGGCTGAAAATGCGTTGTGAGGTTTCGCTACGCCCCCTGGGCGAGCCGCGTGGCGAGGAAGGGCGGAAGCCCCGCCCCCAGGATCTTCCGCTGGGCGGCCGCGATGTCGTAGGGCACCCGGCGGTGCACGATCTCCTGCTTCTCCGTGTCGAGCAGCAGATAGCAGGCGCGGGGGTCGCCGTCGCGCGGCTGGCCGACCGAGCCCACGTTCACGAGATAGCGGTAGGAAGGCAGCAGGCGCACGCGGTCGGTGCGCGAATAGCGCACACGCGTGCCATCGCCCTCGAAGGCTCCGGGAAAGTGCGAGTGACCGATCAGGCACACGCTCTCGGGAAAGGCGGCCAGCTCGCCTTCGGCCTCCGCTACCGACAGCACGTACTGCCACGACTCGGGCTCCGAGGGCGAGCCGTGCACGAGCCGCACTCCGTCCTCGACCTGCTCCAGGGGGAGCGAGGCCAGCCATTCCTTGCTCGAAGGGCTGAGCTGCTCGGCCGTCCACTCGGCCGCCGCGGCGGCCGCCGAGTTGAAGTAGCCGAGCGTCATCTTGCCGCAGGCGGCCCAGTCGTGATTGCCGGCCACGGCGGCGTGCGCGTCGGCTTTCAGGCGCTCGCAGACGGCGTTGGGATCGGCCCCGTAACCCACCACGTCGCCCAGGCACCAGAGCTTGGACGCGCCCTGCTTCTCGGCGTCGGCGAGCACCGCCTCCAAGGCTTCGAGGTTGGAGTGGACGTCACTCACCACGGCGACAATCACCCGCTCACCCGCCCTTCTCGCAGGCGCGCTTCCGATTCCAGCTCGCCGGGGCGAAGCTCGCGCGCCACTCGGTCGAGCACGCCGTTCACGAAGTCGCCCGATTCGTCGCGTCCGTACTTGCGCGCGATGTCGACCGCCTCGTCGAGCACCACCTTGGCGGGCGTCCCGCGCATGACCAGAAGCTCGGCCGTGGCCAGGCGCAGCACGCCGCGATCGGTGGCGCCCAGACGCTCGAGCGACCAGTGCTCGAGATGCCGGCGCAAAGCGGCGTCGACCTCGGCGAGGCGGCCGTCGAGCACCGCGCACAAGTCATCGGCGTAGGCGCGAGCCTCGGAAGGCAGGTGCTCTTCCTCGGCCACCTCGCGCCAGGTCTTGTCCAAGGGATCGCCCGCGATCTCGGATTGGTAGAGCACGCGCAGGAGAATCTCCCGCGCGCGCCGGCGCGGGCCGGTCTCGCTCATCGGGGCCGCCTGGCGCGCGAGCGCGGACGGCCGGCGCGCACGTCGGCCAAGGCGAGCGCCGCCTCCACGCAGGCGCGCGCCGCCTCGGCGCCGCGGTCGAGCGGCGGGCGCGTGCGCGCTTCGGCTTGGGCTGTGTCGTTGGCCGTCACCACGCCGAAGCTCATGGGCACGCCGGTCTCGAGCGAAGCTTGCATCAGTCCTCTCGCCGTCTCTCCGGCCACGAAATCGAAGTGCGGTGTCTCGCCGCGGATCACGGCACCGAGGGCCACGATGCCGTCAGGCGCCCAGCGGCGCGCGATCTCCTGGGCCACGAGCGGCAGCTCGAAGGCGCCGGGAACGCGCACCAAGCGCACGCGCGCCCGAGCGAGTCCGCGCTCCTCGAGGGCCTCGAGCGCGCTCTCGATCATGGGATCGACGTAGGCGCCGTTGAAGCGGCTGGCCACCACCACCAAGGAAAGCCCGGCCGCCGAGCCCCGGGCGGGCGGCGGCTCCTTCCGGGCACGGGCAGGCGGACGGCGGACGCGAGATGGGGCCACGAAATCGCTCCCTAACGTCCGTTACGCCGCGACCCCAGGCCGGGGGGCAGGTCGAGAAGATGACCCAGCTTGTCCCGTTTGGTCACGAGATAATTTCGGTTGGCCGCGTGGGACGGCATCTGGAGTGGCACGCGCCGGGCGATGTTGAGCCCGTAAGCTTCGAGCCCCACGATCTTTCGCGGATTGTTGGTGAGCAGCTCGAGCTCGCGCACGCCGAGGTCGTAGAGGATCTGGGCGCCGATGCCGTAGTCACGGAGATCGGCGGGAAAGCCGAGCTGGAGATTGGCCTCGACCGTGTCCAGGCCTTTGTCCTGGAGCGCGTAGGCGCGGATCTTGTTGGCGAGCCCGATGCCCCGCCCCTCCTGCCTCATATAGAGGAAGACGCCGCGGCCACGGGCGGCGATGGCGCGCAGCGCGGCCCGCATCTGCTCGCCGCAGTCGCAGCGCTGCGAGCCGAACACGTCGCCGGTCAGGCACTGAGAGTGCACGCGCACGAGCACGGGGCCGGGCGCGGCCACGTCGCCCATGGTGAGCGCCACGTGGTGGTCGCCGTCCAGCGTGCTCTCATAGAGATGGAGATCGAAGCGGCCTTCCGGGGTCGGCAGCGTCGTCTTCACCAGGCGGCGCACGAGCTTCTCGCGGCGGCGGCGGTAGGCGATCAGATCGCGCACCGTGATCACCGGCAGGCGATGGCGCCGGCAGAAGCGGCGCAGCGCCGGCATGCGCATCATGGAGCCGTCGGGGTCCATGATCTCGCACAAGAGGCCGGCCGGACGAAGCCCCGCCATGTGCACGAGATCGAGGGTGGCCTCGGTGTGCCCGGCGCGCCGCAGCACGCCGCCGCGCACACCGCGCAGCGGAAACACGTGGCCCGGCCGCGCGAACTCGGAGGCCTCGGCGCGCGGATCGGCGAGGCGCCGCACCGTGGCCGCGCGATCGGCCGCCGAAATACCGGTGGTCGTGCCGCGGATCGCATCCACCGAGACGGTGAACGAGGTGCCGTGCAGGGCCGTGTTCTGCGGTGACATGGGAAAGAGCTCGAGCCGGTCGGCCTGCTCCTCGTCGAGCGGCACGCAGAGAAGCCCGCGCCCGTGTGTGACCATGAAGTTCACGGTCTCGGGCGTCGCCTTCTCGGCCGCCATGATGAGGTCGCCCTCATTCTCGCGCTGCTCGTCGTCGACCACGACCACCATGCGGCCGCGGCGGATGTCCCGCACCACGCGCTCCACGGCGCGGTCCTTGGCCGCCTCGCCGCGCACGGCGGGCGCCGTCGTGCGTTTCTTTCGTTGCTTGGCAAGCTTGCGGATCATGACTCGTTCCTTCCGGACGTGCGCGCCAGACGCTCCAGGTAGCGCGCCACCACGTCCACTTCCAGGTTCACGCGGCGCCCCTTCTGGTAGGCGCCGCACACGGTCTCGGCCAGAGTGGTGGGAATGAGGGCGACCGTGAAGCCGTCCTCGTGCGCGTTGGCCACGGTCAGGCTCACGCCGTCGACCGCGACCGAGCCGCGCGCCGCGAGAAAACGCACCAGGTCGTCCGGCACGCGCACGCGCACGCGGTGATCGCCGTTTTCGGCCTTGACGTCCACGACCTCGCCGACGCCGTCCACGTGTCCGAGCACAAAGTGCCCGCCCAGGGGATCCCCGGCGGCGAGCGGCGCTTCCAGATTCACGGGCGTGCCGGGGACGAGCGCACCCAAGGTCGTGCGCTGGCTCGTCACCGGCATGACCTCGACGGTGAAGCCGCGCTCGTCCAGGCCGGTCACCGTCTGGCAGCAGCCGTCCACGGACACGCTTCCGCCCTTCGCGAGCTTGGCGCGAACCCGACTCGAGTCGACGGCGAGGCGCACCAGACCCTCATGGGCGCGCGCGTCGCGGACGCGGCCGACCTCCTCGATGATTCCGGTGAACACCGTAGGCCACCCTCCCGCTCACCAGCCAATCGCGACCCATGCGCTCGACCGACACGTTCTCGAGTCGTGGGGCGCGCACCGTCTCGAACGCCACACCTTCCGCCCAATCCACTCCCTGACCCAGGACGAGGGGCGCGGTGAAGAGCTTCACCTCGTCGGCCAGATGCTCAGCCAGCAGGCTGCCGGCGAGTCGGCCTCCGCCCTCGACCAGCACCTCGTGCGCGCCCTCCCAAGCGAGCCGCTCGAGCAGTGGCGTGAGCGGCACGCGATCGCCGCGTCCCGGCAACACCCACACGCGCACGCCGCGCGACTCGAGGCGGCGCCGCCGGCTCTCCCACGCGCTCCGCCCCCGCCAGGGGGCCACCGTGCCGACCACGGTGCCCGCGGCCAAAGGCGCGCGAAACAGACGCGCGCGTGGCGCGAAGCGAAGCGAGCCACTGACCACGACGCGCAGCGGATCGTCGCCCGTGGCGGCGCGCACGGTAAGCTCGGGATCGTCCGAGCGCACCGTGTCGGCGCCCACCACCACCGCATCGTGTCCGGCGCGCATCGCGTGCGCGGCGCGCACCGCTTCCGGGCCGGTCAGCCAACCACGGCGCGAGCGCGGCGCGAGCTTGCCGTCGAGACTGGCCGCGAGCTTGAGACAAACCCAGGGCAAGCCTCGGGCGTGGAACTTGAAATAACCGGCGTTGAGCGAGCGCGCCTCGCCGGCCAGAAGTCCCACCTCGGTCGCGATGCCGGCCTGCCTCAAAGCGGCGATCCCCTTGCCGCTCACGCGCGGGTTGGGATCGGCGATGGCGATCACGACGCGCGCCACACCCGCTGCCACCACTTGATCGACGCAGGGCGGCGTGCGCCCGAAGTGGTTGCACGGCTCGAGCGTCACGTAGAGCGTGCCACCGCGCGCGCCGCCCCCGGCCTGCCTGAGCGCTTCCACCTCGGCGTGCGGCCCGCCCGCCTTGCGATGCCAGCCTCGTCCCACGACGCGCCCGCCGCGCACCACGACGGCGCCCACCTTGGGATTGGGATGCGTCGTGCCCCGGCCGCGTTCCGCGAGGCCCAAGGCCGCGCGGAGAAAGCGCTCGTCGTCAGCGTTCTTCTTTCGGGCCTGGCGCGGGGGCATGGCGCTCGTCCGTCCGGTGGTGGATGCGCGAGACCCAGAAAACAAAGAAGCCCCGCGGGATTCCCACGGGGCGGAGGAACGAACGAGGCCGGCGGGGCCC
>DATFWU010000149.1:0-16697 GCA_035259005.1 Candidatus Eiseniibacteriota bacterium | reverse complement strand
CTTGAGCCAGCCCATGAAGCCCTTGTCTTCGATCGCCGGAGCGCGCGTCCCGCGCGCCTCGCGCGGCGGACCTCCGCCCCCGGGCCGCTCGCGGCGGCGACGGCCGCGACGTCGGTCGCGGTCGCGGTCCCGGTCCCGGTCCCGGTCTCTTCGGCTTACGGAGTCATGACGCGAAACACCAGGGTCGCGTTGTGACCCCCGAACCCCATGCTGTTCGACAGGGCGGCGGTCACGCGAACTTCTCTCGCTCGATTCGGTACGCAGTCTAGATCGCATTCTGGATCCGGGTTCTCATAGTTGATAGTGGGCGGAACGACCCCTTTTGCGATCACCAGGGTGCACACCGCGGCTTCCATCGCGCCGGCCGCGCCGAGGAGGTGGCCGGTCATCGACTTGGTCGAGGCCAGCATCACCCGCTGCGCGTGTTCGCCGAAGACCCGCTTCACCGCCAGGGTTTCGGTCCGGTCGTTCGGGGGCGTGGAAGTGCCATGGGCGTTGATGTACTGGATGTCGGAGGGCTGCATGCCTGCGTCGAGGAGCGCCCGCTCCATGCTCCGCGCCGCTCCATCCCCTCCCGGGGTGGGCGCGGTGATGTGGTAGGCGTCTCCGCTCGCTCCGTATCCCGCAAACTCGCAAAGGATGGGGGCGCCCCGCCGGCGAGCGTGGTCTTCACGCTCCAGAATCAGCACGGCGGCGCCTTCTCCCATCACGAACCCGTCTCGGTCGCGGTCGAACGGTCGGCTGGCCCTCTGGGGTTCATCGTTCCGCGTGGACATCGCCTTCATCGAGCAGAAGCCGGCGAACGACATCGGCGTGATGGTCGCCTCGGTTCCGCCCGCGATCACGACGTCCGCATCGCGGTGCTGCAGGAGCCGGAGTGCTTCGCCGAGCGCGTTGGCCGACGAGGTGCACGCCGAGACCGTCGTGAAATTCGGTCCCTTGGCTCCGGTGTGGATGGAAACCTGTCCCGACGCCATGTTGCTGATCATCATCGGGATGAAAAACGGACTGACACGGTCCGGCCCGCGCTCCAGGTAGGTCTTGTGCTGGGCTTCGAACGTCTCGATGCCGCCGATACCCGAGCCGATGATGACACCGACCCGGTCGGGATCGACCACGTTCCAGTCGAGGCCGGCATTGGCCACCGCTTCCTTGGCGGCGGCGATCCCGAGCTGCACGAAGCGATCGTTCCGCTTCGCGTCCTTGCGGTCCATGTAGTCCTCGGGGACGAATCCTTTGACCTCGCCGGCGATACGGGTGGAGAAGCTCCCGGCATCGAAGCGCGTCACGCAACCGACGCCGCTCACGCCCTGGACGAGCCTCTCCCAGGTCTCCTCGGCCGAGTGGCCCAGAGGAGACATCATGCCCATGCCGGTCACGACCACGCGGCCGTCCCCGTTCCTACCTGCACTCATGCGTCTCGCACTTTCCTTGTCCGGCGCCCCTCTCGGGGCGCCTCACCGCCGGGGGTCCGCCGGTCGTGTCCACGCCGCCGGAGCCCCCTGCCACGGATTCGATGCGCCGTCCGGAGACAGCGTTACTGCGAGTGGCTACGCAGATACTCGAGCGCATCCCCGACCGTCTTCATCTTGTCGGCGTCCTCGTCCGGGATGTCGAGCCCGAATTCCTCCTCGAGCGCCATCACCAGCTCGACCGTGTCGAGCGAATCGGCGCCCAAGTCCTCGATGAACTTGGCGTCCGGCCGGAGCTGATCCGTCGAGACTTCCAACTCCTTGGCGATGATCTCCTTCGCACGCTCTTCGCTGAAGGCCACGTGTCGGTCACCTCCTTGTCCAAAGATCCCCTCGAGGGGGTCGGCGCCCGAGCCTGCGCCCGGGCAGTCACTTCAGGCCGTTACCATCCCGCCATCCACCACCCAGACCTGACCCGTCACGTACGAGGCGCGCGGCGAGGCCAGGAACGCGACCGTTTCCGCCACGTCCTCCGGAGCGCCGAGGCGCCCCATCGGGATCTGGGCAAGGAGGCTCTCGCGCGCCCGCTCGGGGAGCGCGTCCGTCATCGCCGTCCGGATGAACCCCGGCGCGACCGCGTTCACGGTGATCCCGCGGGGGGCGAGCTCTTTGGCGAGCGCCTTGGTCAGGCCGAGAAGACCGGCCTTGGCCGCGGCGTAATTCGCCTGACCGGCGTTGCCGGTCAGCCCCACGACGGATGAGACGTTCACGATCCGGCCGTAGCGCGCGCGCACCATCGTGCGCGCCGCCGCCCGACAACAGAGGAAGGCGCCACGGAGATTCGTTTGCAGGACCTCCTCCCACTGCGTGTCGCTCATCCGTAAGAGAAGGCCATCGCGGGCGATGCCGGAATTGTTGACTAAGATATCCAGGCGTCCCTGGGCCGTAAAGGCCTTCTCGATGGCCGCCTGCGGGGCGGCCGGGTCGCTCAAGTCGGCCTGGATGGCGGCGGCCTTTCCGCCCTGGGCCTCGATCTCCGCGACCGCCTTGGCCGCAGTCTCCTGATTGCGGTTCACGATGTGGACGAAAGCGCCCTCCCGGGCCAAAGCCCGTGAGATGGCCCAGCCAATACCCTGGGCGCCGCCGGTCACCACCGCCACCTGGCCCTCGAGGAGCCTGCCTGCGGGCACCGCGAACGAGGGCTGCACCGCGTGGTCCTCGGCCTTCACGGTCGTCGTTTCCGGCGCCGATTCGCTCACGAGCCCACCTCCGCGCCCCGCGCCGAGAGAAATTCCAAGGTATCGGCCAGGCTCGCCGGATCCTCGACGTTTCCGCTCGGGATGTCCTTGTCGATGTTCTTGAGCAAGCCGCGCAGCACCTTGCCCGAGCCCACCTCGATAAACGCGCCCACGCCCTGATCGATCAGCGTGCGCATCGACTCGTACCAGCGCACGGGCGAGAGCAGCTGCGCTTCGAGCGCGGCGCGAATGTCTTCGGCGCGCGACACCGGACGCGCCGTGGCGTTGGCCACGACCGGGAAGCGGGCGTCTTGGATCTCGACTTGGGCGAGCGCCGCACGCAAGCCGTCGGCGGCCGGCGCCATGAGGGGCGAGTGGAAGGCGCCGCTCACCTCGAGTCGCACGCTGAGCCTGGCCCCGGCTGCCTTGGCGAGCACCATCCCCTTCTCCACCGCCGCCACCTCGCCCGAGATCACGGTCTGGGTGGGCGAGTTCAGGTTGGCGGCCACCACCTCGCCGCCTCCCGAGTCACGCACCTCGCGGCACACGCGCTCGACCTCTTCGGTCGCCAGGCCCACGATCGCGGCCATGGCGCCGGGACGGGCTTCGCCCGCCTCTTGCATGAGCTGGCCGCGCCGCCGCACGAGAGAGAGCGCGTCGGCGAAGGCGAGCGAGCCGGCGGCGACGTGCGCCGAGTACTCACCTAGGCTGTGGCCGGCGGCGAAGTCGAAGCGGGCGCCCTTGGCCGCCAGCACGCGCGTGGCCGCCACCGAGTGCACGAGGAGCGCCGGCTGCGTGTTGAAGGTCTGCTTGAGTTCCGTCTCGGGCCCTTCCCACATCACGCGGCGGAAGTCTTCGCCGAGCAGGGCCGCGGCTTCGTCGAACACCGCCCGCGCTTCGGAGAAGGCGTCGGCGAGGGCTTTGCCCATGCCGACTTTCTGCGCCCCCTGGCCGGGACAAAGCAGAGCGAGCCGCGGGACGCTCACGCGCCGTTTCCTGCCGCGATCGACGCCGCCTGCGTGACCCGCGAAGCCGCCACCGGGTGGGCGCGCGCCGGATCCCACTCGAGAACCACGGCACCCCACGTCACGCCGCCGCCGAAGGCCACGAGCCCGATCACGTCTCCGGGCATGACGCGTCCGGAGCGCAGGAGCTCGTCGAGGCTGATGGGAATCGAGGCGGCCGAGGTGTTGCCGAAGCGATCGATGTTGAGCACCAGGCGATCGGGCCCGATGCCGAGCCGGTCGGCCACCGCCTGGATGATGCGCAGGTTGGCCTGATGGGGCACGAGATAGCGCAGCTTGTCGAACGGCACGCCCGCTTCCTCGACCGCCTGACGCGTCACCGTCTCCATGGCGCGCACCGAGAACTTGAACAGCTCGTTGCCCTTCATCTTGATGTAGTGGCCGTGCGCGTCCACGGTCTCGTGCGAGGCCGGAAGGCGCGAGCCGCCGGCCGGAATCTCGAGCACATGGCCCTGGGTGCCGTCAGAACGCAAGCGCGCCGACAGGATGCCGTGTCCGGGATCGCAGGGGCGGAGCACCGCCGCGCCCGCGCCGTCGCCGAACAGCACGCAGGTGGCGCGGTCTTCGTAGTCCACGATCTTCGACAAGGTCTCGGCGCCGATGACGAGCACGGTGTCGGCCGTGCCCGCGGCGATCAAGCCCGCGCCCACGCTCACGCCGTATACGAAGCCCGAGCACGCGGCGTTGAGATCGAAGGCCGCGGCGTGCGTGGCGCCCAAGCGCTCCTGCAGCGTGCAGGACGCCGAGGGCAGGATGCGGTCGGGGGTCACGGTGGCGACGATGATCTTGTCGACGTCGAGGGCGGAGACCCCCGCCATCTCGAGCGCGGCTTGCGCCGCCGGCAGCGCGAGATCGGTGACCGCCTGACCCGGCTCCGAGATACGCCGCTCGCGGATGCCGGTGCGAGTGACGATCCACTCGTCGCTCGTGTCCACCATCCGCTCGAGATCCGCGTTGGTCAGGATCCGCTCGGGCACCTTGGAGCCAGTGCCCGCCAGCGTGCATCCCCGCAGGGTCCGCTCACGCATAGATCGCCCTCAGGTTCTCACGAATGTGATCGTTGACCCGCTGCTCGACGAAAGTCGCCGAGCCGCGGAGCGCGCTGCGCACGGCGCGCGGGCTCGAGCGCCCGTGCCCGATGAAGCATACTCCGTCCACGCCGAGCAGCGGGGCGGCGCCATATTCCGCGTAATCGATCGAGTTGCGCAGGCGGACGAAGGCCGGCTTGAGCATCCAGGCTCCGATCCGCGAGGTCAGGCTGGCCGTCATCTCGCGGCGGAAGATCTGGGTCACATGCTTGGCCACGCTCTCGGCCAGCTTGAGCACCACGTTGCCCGTAAAGCCGTCGGTCACCACGACGTCCACGGTGCCCTCGAGGATGTCGCGGCCCTCGACGTTGCCAATGAAGTTGAGTCCTTCCACGTTTTCGAGGAGCACGTGGGCCTGCTGCACGAGCTCGTTCCCCTTGCTCTTCTCCTCGCCGATCGAGAGCAGGCCGACGCGCGGATCGGGATTCCCGAGTACGTACTGCGCATAGGCAGTGCCCATCTCGGCGAACTGGGCGAGGTGCTGCGGCTTGCAGTCGGCGGTGGCGCCCACGTCGAGCACCACCGTGCCTTTCTGCTTGCTGGGAAACACGGCGGCGATGGCCGGGCGCTGCACGCGCTCGAGGCGTCCCAGGCCCAGGAGCTGGATGGCCACGACCGCGCCTGTGTTGCCGGCCGAAAAGAGCGCATCGACCTCGCCCGATTTCTGGAGCTGGGTGCCCACGACCAGGGAAGAGTTGGGGCGGCGGCGAAACGCGGTGGCCGCGGCATCGGCCATCTCGATGCGCTCGGGCGCGTGGACGATGCGCAGCGCCTCGTTCGCGGGCGCCCGCAGCTTGCGCAGCTCGTGCTGGATCTCGGCTTCGTCACCTAGGAGCACGACCTGGAAGCGGCCGGGAAAGTCGGCCAATGCCTGCAGCACTCCGGAAACGACCACCGAGGGCCCGAAGTCGCCCCCCATGGCATCCACGCCGATGACGGGAACCGAATCCTTGGGCATGCGTGGGATCGGCCGGGCCGCCGGGTATCCTCAATCGCCCTTGGGGGTGGTGACCTCTTCGCCTCGATACTGGCCGCAGCTCGGGCACGCCCGGTGCGGCTGCTTGGGCTGTGAACAATGCGGGCAGACGGAAATGCCGGGCTTCGCCAGCTTCCAGTGCGTCCGGCGCTTGCGTCCGCGCGTCGTCGAATGTCGCCGCTTGGGAACTGCCATGCCTTGAAACCTCCTCGATTCTCAATGCGCCGGCTGCGTCTCTTGGACGCAGCGGCAGGTGCCTTCCGACCGATCGCCGCCGCAGCGCGGGCAAAGGCCCGGGCAATCTTCCCGGCACAGGGTCGTCATCGGTCGCGCGAGCAGCGCCTGCTCGCGCACTTCCTCGTCGAGAACGAGCACGCGGCCGTCGTGGCGTAGCACGTACCCATCCTGTGCGTCGTCTTGGCTTCCGCCGTGAGCGCTCGCGCGCTCGGCGAAGGCCTGGAACTCGAACTCGCGCGGAACCTCGATGGCCTTGAGGCAGCGCGCGCACTCTTCGTGCGAGCGCGTGCTCGCCCGCCCACGGAGGGCGAAGCTCTCGCCCATCCGGTCGATGGTCAGGTCCAGCGTCAGCGCCTCGGGCCACGTTTCGGGGTCGAGACCCAGGGCGCTTGCCGGGGCTTCGAGCCGAACGCGGTTCGCCCCCGGCTTCAGATCGGCGAGACGTAGAGCGAACGCACTCATGGACTTGCGGTTACCCGGCCGAGGTCGGCGTAGACTAGCATAGGGACGTGGGCTTTCCCAAGACTCGTGGTGGAGTTCATTTCTGGCGGTTTCTCAAGCAGTTGCGGCGCCCCCCTGGCACCCGTCTCCCGCCTGCTTTGATGCTCTGACCATATCCTATCGATTCACTTGGTGTACCCGTTTCAAGACGGGTTGACCCCTATTTCTAGAGGGTCTTCGATTTACAGCATTTCCGACCAACCAACTAGGGGAACCCGTTTCAAGCCGGGTGGACCCCTATTTCTGGAGGTCAAGGCGACTCCTCACTCCTGCAGTTTCCCTCTCGTAAGTTGCAGAGGGCGCTCCGGCACTCTCACCTTCTCCAGCGAGTGCACCCAGCGGGTTATCATCAGTATCCTCCTCTCTATATCCAGTCACGAAGGAGGCCGTATGCGACTTTGGTTACTCCTGATCGCCTCTCTCGTCCTTTCGACCGGCACCGCACAAGCCGAGCTTCGTCACATGGGCTGGGGAGACTCGTCCTACGGCAATCAGGACCTAGAGCCCAACTGCAACTCATTGCCGGACCAATCCAAGCTCGTCATCTCCTTCACCGCACCATCCGACATCCACAATCTCGAGAGCGTCTGGGGCTACGTCGATTTCTGCACCAAGCCCTACGCGCTGCCCTCGTGGTGGACGTTCGCGCCTTTTGGCGGATGCCGCTCCGATTCCCTTTCGGGAAGCGCCGACTTTTCGGGCGGACCCTTCACGTACGCCGATCCCTGGGGAGGCCGTGGGCAGACGTCAGTTCAGTTCGAGCCGAGTCCGATCGGCGACTGGGGCATGGCACGGATCGAGATCCGCGTGCAAGCGACCCCGGGAGCGCCCATCCCTCTCGACGGGGGCAAGGAATACTACGCCGGTCAGATCGTGTTCGGGAATCCGGATCAGGGATGCAACGGTTGCGATCTCGGCGCCTGCTTCGTCTTGAACGGGCTCGTTCTCTATCACGACGGCGGAGTTCCGTACTACACGGACATGGACTACACGAACTGGTGCCTGTGGAACATCCGCTACGACTGTCCGTTCGTCGTGGCCACCAAGTCCACGACCTGGGGCCGGGTGAAAGCGAGCTACCGCTAGGATTCGCTGAAACCCTGCGACGGCCGGCCGGAGAAGAAGAACTCGAGCTCGCGCTCGGCCGAGGCTGCGCTGTCGGAGGCGTGCACCGAGTTGCGCTGCTTGTCGATGCCGAAGAGCTTGCGCACGGTGCCGTGGTCGGCCTGCAGGGGGTCGGTGGCGCCCACGACCTCGCGCAGTTTCTTCACCGCGCCCTCGCGCTCGAGCCCGAGGAGGAGCACGGGACCCGACGTCATGTAGGTCACGAGATCGGGAAAGAACGGCCGCTCCTTGTGCTCGGCGTAGAAGCCTTCCGCCTGAGCACGGGTGAGATGCGCGAGGCGCGCGTGCACGACCCGGAAGCCCTGGCTCTCCACTTGGGCCAGGATCTTCCCGATCAGGTTCCTCTCCACGGCATCCGGCTTGACGATGAACAGCGTGCGTTCCATTCGTTCTCCTATTTCTGTTTGCGGGGGCGCGCCTTCCTGGGCGCCTGGGCGCGCTGGGTCGCTTTCGTCTTGGTCTTTGCCTTGGTCGCCTTCTTGCGCTTCGGCGCCGCGAGTGCCGCGCGCACGAGCCCGGGAATCTGCGAGGGTAGGTCGGCCACCGGCACGCCCGCGGCGCGGAAGGCGGCGATTTTCTCGGCCGCGGTTCCCGTCCCGCCCGAGACGATGGCGCCGGCGTGGCCCATGCGCTTGCCGGGAGGTGCCGTGCGTCCGGCGATGAACGCCACCACGGGCTTGCTCATGCGGGTCTGAATGAAGCGCGCCGCGGCTTCTTCGTCGGAGCCGCCGATCTCGCCGATCAGGACGACGGCGTCGGTCGCGTCATCGCCCTCGAAGAGCGCCAACGCATCGAGGAAGTTCGTCCCCAGAACGGGATCGCCGCCGATGCCGATGCAGGTCGACTGGCCGATGCCGGCCCGTGTGAGCTGATCCACCACTTCGTAGGTGAGCGTGCCGCTTCGCGACACGAGGCCGATCCGCCCCGGCTTACAGATGTGCCCGGGCATGATGCCCACCTTGGACAATCCCGGCGAGATGAGGCCGGGGCAATTGGGGCCCAACAAGCGCGGCCCGCCCTCGGGACGCTGGCGCAAGTCTTCGAGGTAGGACCACACGCCGATCATGTCGCGCACTGGGATGCCCTCGGTGATGCACACGATGAGCGAGATGCCGGCGTCGGCCGCCTCGTAGATCGCGTCGGCGGCGAAGGGCGCGGGCACGTAGATGACCGAGGTGTTGGCGCCCGTCTCCTCCACCGCTTCGACCACGCCGCCGAACACCGGGACGCCGTGCACCTCGGAGCCGGCGCGCGCCGGCGTCACGCCCGCTACGACGCGCGTACCGTAGTCGAGCATGCCCTTGGCGTGGAACGAGCCGTCGCGTCCGGTGATCCCCTGCACCACGACCTTGGTGCGCTTGTCGATGAGGACGCTCATACGGTCACCCCCTGCGCGCGCGCCACCGCCTCCTGCACCGCCTCTTCCATGGAGGTCGTGGCCGAGAAGCCACGTGCTTCGAGAATGGCCCGCGCCTCCTTCTCGTTGGTGCCGGTCAATCGGATCACGATGGGCGCGTCGATGCGCATGCGGTCCAAGGCGGTGAGCAGCCCGCGCGCCACATCGTCGCAGCGCGTGATGCCGCCGAAGATGTTGATGAGGATCGAGCGCACGTGCGCGTCGCCGGTGATGACCTGCAGCGCGGTCACCATCTTCCCCGGGTTGGACGAGCCGCCGATGTCGAGGAAGTTGGCCGGCTTGCCGCCGAAGTGCTGCACCAGGTCGAGCGTCGCCATGGCGAGTCCGGCGCCATTCACGATGCAGCCGATGTCGCCGTCGAGCTTCACGTACGAGAGGCCCTTCTCGCGCGCCAGCACGGCTCCCGGCGACTCGTCGCGATCGTCGCGATAGGCGACGAGCTCGGGATGGCGGTAGAGCGCGTTGTCGTCGAGGCTCATCTTGGCGTCGAGCGCCAGCACCTCGCCGTCTTTCGCCACCACGAGCGGGTTGATCTCGCACAAGGAGGCGTCGCTCTCCCACCACACGCGATAGAGCTTCTCGAGCACCGTGGCCATCTTGGTGGCGAGCCCGGGATCGGGCTGCACGCGGCGCATGAGGTCGCGCGCCTGGTAGGCCAAGAGCCCAGTGCGCGGCGCGACCGTGTACTTGAGGATCTTCTCGGGCGCGGTGTGCGCCGTCTCCTCGATGTCCACGCCGCCGGCCGCGCTCAGCATGACGAGCGGGCGCTTGGTGGCGCGGTCGAGCAGGATGCCGGCATAGGTCTCCGAGGCGATGTCGACGGCGCGCGTGACCAGCACCTGGCGCACGGGAAGGCCCTGGATGGTGAGCGCGAGAATGGCCCGCGCCTTCTCGGCCGTCTCGTCGGGGTGGGACGCGAGCTTCACGCCGCCCGCCTTGCCGCGTCCGCCCGAGTGGACCTGGGCCTTGATGACCACCGGAAATCCCAGCCGCTCGGCGAAGGCACGCGCCTCGTCGGGCGTGGCCGCCACGTGGCCGGGGGAGATGGGAATGCCGTAGCGCGCGAAGATCTCTTTCGCCTGGTACTCGTGGAGATTCATCGGCCTCTCCTCGTGGAACGTACCTCGGGCGCAGAGAAGCGCCCGGCTTGCGATGGCTTGGCTCTCGGGAATCGAATCCGTGCGCCCGGAACGGGCGGGAAGGCAAGCTCGGTCGCGAAAGTATTCGGGGCTCCGCGCGACTGTCAAGCGGACCCGGCGGGCGAGCGCCGCCGGGAAACTAGTGCGTCATCCGGTCCTTGGCGCGCAGGGCTTCGGCGCTCTCCGGCGTGAGCACGCCGTGGCGAATGGCGAAGAACACGAGCTCGACGTGATTTCGAATGCCCAGCTTGTGCAGAAGATGCGAGCGGTGGCTCTCCACGGTACGCGGACTGATCGCCAGCTTGTCGGCAATCTGCACGCTCGTGTAACCCCAGGCCGAGAGATGGAGAATCTCGCGCTCGCGCCGGGTCAGCGACTCGTAGCGGCTCTCCGAGGGCGGATGGTCGAGCAGCGCCTGGAGACGCTCGTCCGAGATGACGTCGCCGAAGTCGAGACGTCCCTCGGCGACGTGACGGATGGCGTCGGCGAGGCGTCCCACGTCGGCGTCCTTGCGCACGAATCCGCGCGCCCCGGCGTGCAGGGCGAACTCCACCTGCTCCTCGTCGCAGTACGCCGACAAAATGACCACCTCGGTCGCGGGAAAGCGCTCGCGGATCTGGCGCGTGGTCTCGAGGCCGCCCAAGCCCGGCATGATGAGGTCCATGACCGCGACCCTGGGGGCCGCCTGGGCCATCAGGTCGAGCGCCTCGATCCCCTCGCGCGCCTCGCCCACCACCTGGAACGAGTGCCGCTCCTCGAGCAGCGTGCGCACGCCCGAGCGAACCAGAGCGTGATCGTCGACGAGCATGACGCGAATCGCGCCCGACGGGCCGGCGGCGCGCTCGCGCGAGGAATCGGGCGAAGAGGAAGCATCGGGCGCGGGACCCGGACACACGAAGAGCGCGGGCTCGGCGCGCTCGCTGCGAAGAGGAAGGGGAAACTCGCGTGACGCGCGGAAAAACCGACGAGAGAATCGCCGAGCTGCTCTCGGAAGTCTCATCCCGCAACTCCACCGGGCTGGAGGAGCGATTCTCCGGGGAGCCGAGCCCCCTCACCGCCGCGGAAAGCCGGACCGGGCGGACGGAGTCGTTGCGTCGCTATTTCATTCCAGGCTCGCCACGCCGTCAAGCAAGAACCGGCGTTCAATCCTTGGTCACCGGCATGCCGGCTTCCAGCCAGCCGCGGAAGCCCCCGTTCATGGACGTCACATGCTTGTAACCCATCTTGCCGAGGCTCTCGGCGGCAAGCGCCGAGCGGAAGCCGCCGCCACAATAGAGAACGATTTCAGTGTCCTTGTCCGGGATACGAGTCTCGATGTCGCGCTCGAGCACGCCGCGCCCCACGTGGATGGCGCCCTCGGCGTGGGCCTTGGCCCACTCGACGTCCTCGCGCACGTCGACGAGGACGAAGGGCTCGCCCTTCTGGCGGCGATCCCACACGTCCTCCACCGTGCACTGCTTCACATTTTTCTTGGCGTCGTCGACCAGCTTCAGGAATCCCGGGCTGTGAGCCATGGTCTCCCTCCTGGATGGAATCCTAACGCCCGGCGTGGTCGAAGGGCCCCCCGATTCGCTCGGGCTCCACGGTGTAGGGCTCGCGCAGGTGGACCGGCTCGACGGGGCGGGCGCGCAGCCTGAGGTTGAGCGCCTCCACGCCGACGGCGAAGCCCATCGCGAAGTACAGGTAGCCCTTGGGAATGTGGAAGTGCAGCCCGTCGGCGACCAGGCTCGTGCCGATGAGGAGCAGGAAGCTCAGGGCCAGGATCTTGAGCGTGGGATGGCGGTCCACGAAAGCGCCGAGCGGCGCAGCGTAGAAGAACATGATGGCCACCGAGAGCACGACGGCGGTGACCATGACCCAGAGCTGGCGCGCCATGCCGACCGCGGTGATCACCGAATCGAGCGAGAACACGATGTCGAGGAGCGCGATCTGCGTGACCACGCTGGCGAAGCGCGCCGGCACGCGCGCCGACATCTCGCCCTCCTCGCCCTCGAGCTTGTCGTGGATCTCGATCGTGCTCTTGGCGAGCAGGAAAGCGCCGCCCGCGAGCAGGATGAGGTCGCGCCCGGAGACCTCGTGGTGCACGACCGTGAACAGAGGCTGCGTGAGGCGCACGACCCAGGCGAGCGAGGCGAGCAGAGCGATGCGCGTCAGCATGGCGAGGGCGAGCCCGGTGCGCCGGGCCCGGTCGCGCTCGGCGTGCGGCAGCTTGCCGGCCAGGATCGAGATGAAAATGATGTTGTCGACGCCGAGGACGATCTCGAGCGCGGTCAAGGTCGCGAGCGCGACCCAGGTGCTCGGATCGGCGAGCGCGCTCAACGCCGCTCCCCCACGCCGGTCAGATCGAGCTCCCAGAACGTGGCTCCGGGAACCGGATTGGGCCGATAGGGCGCGATGGGCACGAACCCGAGCCTCTCATACAGGGCGCGTGCCTGCTGCATCGAGGGAAGCGTATCGAGGCGCATGCGCCGGTACTCCAGGCGCCGCGCCTCCTCGACCAGGGTCAGGACCAGCGCCCGCGCCACGCCGCGGCCGCGGCAGGCGGGGCGGATGTAGAGCCGCTTCATCTCGCAGACCTCCCCGCCCTCCAAGGCCCGCAACCCGACGCAGCCCGCCGCCTTGCCGTCGACCTCGGCGAGCAAGAGGCGGCCGCGGACGCTCTCTCCATAGTCACCCGGGAGATTCGCCAGCTCCTCATCGAAATTCTGGAAGCACAGGTCGACGTCGAGCGAGTCCGCGTATTCGCGGAAGAGCTGGCGCACGGTCTCGATCTCTTCCCGCCCGAGAGCCCTGCCGATGTGGAGCGCCGGATCACTCATGAGCTTTTCCCTGGGTGCGCCGGATGAGCCGCACCCCGCCGATCTCGCCCGTGAACCCCCAGCGCTCGTAGAAGCGCTCGAGCTCGGGCAAGCAATAGAGCTCGACGTGCTGCACGTGGCGAAGCTCCGGGTGGGCGAGCAGCTCTTCCATGACGCGCCGGCCGAGCCCGGCTCCCTGATGCTCGGGCAGCACGATCACGTCGAAGACCATGGCCTTGTAGACGCCGTCGGAGAGCGCGCGCGCCATGGCCACGAGCTTTCCGCTCGGGCGCTCGGCTGCGAAAAAGAAAAGGCTGGGGCCGGCGACGAGCCGCCGCACGTCGTCGGCTGTGCGCCGGTCGCTCCACCAGGCCGAGCGATAGAGCGCCATCAGCTCGTCGAAGCGGCCGGTGGGGACGCCCCTCGAGATCTCGTAGCGGGCTTCTTCGATCACGGGCACGGCCTCGCGGCTAGAGCGGGAAGCGTCCTTCGGACTTGCCCTCGGGGCCGCCGGCCTCCAGGAACCAGTCGCGCTGCTCGCGCAGGTGCCAGGGCATCTCGGCGTACACATCCTCGAAGAGAGTCTCGAGCGCGGGCGGCGGCAGGGCTTCGGCCTTGGCGATGGCGGCGGCGATCCTCGCCTGCGCCTCCTTGGTCGCTTCCGCCTCGCGCGCCTCACCCCACAGCCCGCGGTGCTCGAGATAGCGGCGGAAGCGCACGATGGGATCGCGATCACCCCAGGTCTTCACCTCGGCCTCTTCGCGGTAGCGCGTGGGATCGTCGCTCGACGAGTGGCCGCCCATGCGGTAGGTCACGGCCTCGATGAACGTCGGGCCCCCGCCCGAGCGCGCGCGTCCCGCGGCCTCGCGCATCGCGAGGTAGACGGCGGCCGCGTCGTTGCCGTCGACGCGCACGCCAGGCACGCCGTAGCCGTCGGCCTTGCGCACGATCTCGGTCACGGCCGTCTGCTTGGAGACCGGAACCGAGATCGCCCAGTGGTTGTTCTGGCACACGAAGACCACGGGCGCCTTCCACACGCCGGCGAAGTTCATGGCGGCGTGGAAGTCGGGGCTCGAGGTCGCGCCGTCGCCGAGGAAGGCGAGAGCGATGTGGGGATCCCCGAGCTTTTGCGCGGCGAAGGCCATGCCGACGGCGTGCGGGAGCTGCGTGGCGATGCACGACGACCACGACACCACGTTCACGCTCTTGTCGGCGTAGTGGCACGGCATCTGGTGGCCGTGCAGCGTGTCGCCCTGGTTGCCGATGAGCTGGCAGAGATAGCTCTCGAGCGGAAACCCGCGCCACAAGAGGATGCCGCCCTCGCGCAGCGCCGGAAACACCCAGTCGGAGTCGGAGACGGCGGCCGCGGCCGCGAAGGTGGTCGCCTCCTGCCCCGTCGCCGTGCCGTAGAAGCCGATGCGCCCCTGGCGCTGCAGGTTGAGAAGCCGCCCGTCGAGCACGCGCTGGAAGTGCATGGCGCGATAGAGCCGTAGGCAGAGATCGGCATCGAGATCGGCGTCGAGATCGGCGCGCGGGCGGCCCTCGGGCTCCAAGACGGTCAGAAGCTTGATCTCTCCCGGTGCCGTGTCGTGGCTCATGCGACCCATCCTTCGAGCGGGCTCTCCAAGCGTCCGATCAGATCGTAAAGGAAATCGGCGCCCATCTGCCCGTCGACCACGCGATGATCCAAAGAGAGCGAGAGATTCACCATGCGACGGATCACGATCTGCCCATCGCGCACGACCGGCTTGGGCGTGACGGCATGGATGCCAAGCACGGCGACCTGCGGATGGTGGACGAGCGGCGTGGCGAGCACACCGCCCTTGGCGCCCGTCGTGGTCACCGTGAACGTGGCTCCCGAAAGCTCCTCGGGCTTGAGCGCGTTCTTGCGCGCCTGCTCGGCGAGGCGGCCGACCTCGCGCGCCAGATCGAAGAGTCCGAGCGAGTCCGCGTGCCTGACCACCGGCACGGTGAGGCCATCGGGTGCGGCCACCGCCACCGCGACATGGATCCCCTTCTTGAGGACGATTTCCTGCTTTTCGTCGTCCAGGCTCGCATTCAAATAAGGAAAGGAGCGCAGCGAGGGCCCGAGGGCGCGCAGCACGTAGGAGACGAAGGTGAGCTTGACGCCTTGCGCTTCCGCCTCGGCCTTGCGCCGCTCGCGATCGGCCATGACGGCGTCCACGTCGGCCTCGGCCACGAAAGTGAACTGCGGGACGAGGGCGTGCGTCTTGGTCATGGCCTCGGCGATGCGTCGGCGAAGCCCGCGCAGCGGCACGCGCTCCTCGTCGCCGGACGGAGCCGCGCCGGGCGCCTCCGGCTCGGCGCCCGTGGCCGGCACCTCGGCTTCCATGGCCACCGCCGTGGTCACCGCGGGCGCGCGCGTGTGCGATGCGGCGCGGCGCACGTCGTCGGGCAGCAGGCGTCCGCCCGGCCCCGTGCCCTCGACCTGCGTGAGATCGACTCCCAGCTCCCGCGCCAAGGCCCGCACCGCCGGCGTGGCTTCGACGGCTCGCAACAGGCCGGCCGCTTCCTTCGCCGCCGGACGCACGGTCGGGGAGAAGCTAGGACCCGTGTCGGTGGGAGAAGCCGGCGCTGACCCGGAAGCCGTTGCCTCGGTCGAGATGGTTTCCGTGTGGTCAGCCGGCGGGCTCGCCTGAGCCTCTTCGATCTCGACCAGAACATGTCCCACGGGAACTCTCTCGCCTTCCGCCGCTCCCAGCCTGACGATGCGTCCCGCCCGCGGCGAAGGAATCTCCACGGTTGCCTTGTCGGTCAGCACCTCGGCGAGGGGCTGGTCCTCGGCCACCGTGTCGCCCTCGGCGACGAGCCAGCGCACGACTTCGCCCTCGGCGACTCCCTCTCCCAGGTCGGGCAGCTTGAACGCGAAGGGCATCCGGCGGCCTCCGATGAATCAGAACCCGAGCACGTAGCCGAGCGCGTGCTCGATGCGGCGCGCGTCGGGAAGATAAGCGTGCTCGAGAGTGTAGGGAAACGGCGTGTCGAACCCGGCCACGCGCACGATGGGCGCTTCGAGCCGCGTCATGGCGCGCTCGGCGACGAAGGCGGCGAGCTCGCCGCCGAAGCCCCCGGTGCGCGGGGCTTCGTGCACGATGACCACGCGCCCCGTCTTCTTGACCGAGGCGAGCACGGCATCGCGATCGAAGGGCACGAGCGTGCGCAGGTCGATCACTTCCACTTTCTTGTTCTGACTCTTCTCGATGCGCTCGGCGGCCTCGACGGCGGTCGGCACCGTCGAGCCGTAGGTGAGCACGGTGGCGTGCTCGCCGGCCCGCGCCACGCGCGCCTTGCCGATGGGCTCGACGAACCAGCCGTCCGGCACCTCTTCCTTGATCGAGCGATAGAGCCGCTTGGGCTCGAGGAAGATCACCGGATCGGGATCGCGGAGGGCGGCGAGCAAGAGTCCCTTGGCGTCGCGCGGCGTCGACGGCGTCACCACCTTGAGACCGGCGATGTGCGCGAACAGGGCCTCGGGCGATTGCGAGTGATAGAGCCCGCCCTTGATGCCGCCGCCCACCGGCGCGCGCACCACCACCGGTGCCGTGTACTGCCCGGCCGAGCGGTAACGGAACTTGGCCAGCTCGGAGAGGATCTGGTCGAACGCCGGATAGATGAAATCGGAGAACTGGATCTCGGCCACCGGGCGAAGCCCGTAGAGCGCCATGCCCACGGCGGTTCCCACGATGCCGTTCTCGGCCAGTGGCGTGTCGAGCACGCGAT
>DATFWU010000148.1:0-12150 GCA_035259005.1 Candidatus Eiseniibacteriota bacterium | reverse complement strand
GACGTGCGCTTCCACGATCTCGGGCTGGTGGTGATCGACGAAGAGCAGCGTTTCGGCGTGGCACACAAGGAGCGTTTGCGTCAGATGCGCCGCCAGGTCGACGTGCTCACGCTCACCGCCACGCCCATCCCGCGCACGCTCCACTTCTCCATGGCCGGCGCGCGCGACATGTCGCTGATCGAGACGCCGCCGCGCGACCGCCAGCCGGTGCACACGGAGGTGGCCGAATTCACCGACGATCTCGTGGTGGACGCGCTCCTGCGCGAAGTGGATCGCGGCGGCCAGGCCTTCTTCGTGCACAACCGCGTCGAGAGCATCGACAAGACCGCCATCCAGCTGCAGAAGATCCTGCCCCAGCTGCGCTTCGCCGTGGCGCACGGGCAGATGCGCGAGCGCGCGCTCGAGCGGGTGATGATCGAGTTCTACGAGAAGCGCTACGACGTGCTCGTGTGCACGATGATCGTCGAGAACGGCCTCGACCTGCCCAACGTGAACACGCTGCTCGTCGATCGCTCGGAGAATCTCGGCCTCGCCCAGCTCTACCAGCTGCGCGGGCGGGTGGGGCGCTCGCGGGCGCGCGCCCACGCCTACTTCCTCGTACCGCCTCGCCGCGCGCTCACCGAGGATGCGGAGAAGCGGCTCAAGATCATCGAGGCGTTCGACGACCTGGGCGCCGGCTTCAAGATCGCGCTCAAGGATCTCGAGATCCGCGGCGCCGGCAACCTGCTCGGTCCCGAGCAGAGCGGATTCATCCTGGGGCTGGGATTCGATCTCTACGTGAAGCTGCTCGAGGAGACGATCGCCGATCTCAAGGGCGTGCCGCTCGAAGAAACGCTCGAGCCGCGGCTCTCCACCGACCGGCCCGCGTTCCTGCCCGAGACCTACGTGCCGGACGACGAGCAGAAGCTCGAGCTCTATCGCCAGCTCGCCGTGGCGCGCCGCCCCGAGCGCGTCGACGAGCTGGAAGCCGAGCTGGCCGACCGCTTCGGCCCGCCGCCACGGCCGGCGCGCGAGCTGCTCGAGCTCCGGCGCTTGCGCCTCTTGGGCGCGCGCGCGCACGTGTCGCGGCTCTCGATCGTCGAAGGCTTGCTCGAGCTGTTCGTCGATCCGCCGCTCACGCCCGAGCAGATCCACGCCGTGCTCGTGAGCACGCGCATGCCGCTCGAGCTTCTCTCCGGGCGCGAGATGGGCATGCGCCTGCGCACGAGCCGCGACACGGTCGTGACCGAGGCCAGAATCCTGTTGGAGGCCCTGGTGGCGTGTGGTAGCGTCCGCTCCAAGTGATTGGAACGGCCAAGCCCATGATCTCTCGCCCGGGCGCCCTGGCAGCGCCACTCGCGCTCCCGCTCGCGACTCTCACTCTCGTCCTCGCCACGCTCGGCGGCTGCTCGGCGCCTTCGAGCCGCGTTTTGGCGCGCGTCGGCGGCGAAGACATCACGCGAGACATGCTGGAGCACGCCGCCCACGCCGCGCCCGCCTACACCGTCGATCCGTCGCCCGAGGGCAAGCGCGCGCTGCTCGACGACTTGGTGAGTCGCACCCTCTTGGTGGCCGAGGCCAAGCGGCGCGGTCTCGACAAGGGACCCGACATCGCCGCCCTGCGCTCAGCGGCCGACGAGGAGATCCTGCCGCAGATGCTCTACGAGCGGCTCATCGCCGGCCGCGTGAGCGTGACCGAGGACGAGGCGCGCGCGGTGTGGCAGCACCAGGACGAGGAGTGGCGCGTGTCGCAGATCGTTCTGCTCGGCGAGTTCGACGCCAAGGACGCCGCCACGCGCCTGCACAGTGGAACGCCCTTCGCCCAGGTTGCGATGGGACTGTCGAAGGATCGCCAGTCGGCGTCGCAGGGCGGCGATCTCGGCTATCTCACCGCAGGACAGCTTCCGCTCGAAATGGAAAACGCGATCCGCAAGCTCAAGCCAGGGCAGTGGGCGGGGCCCATCCAGACGCCGGTGGGCTACTACATCGTGGAGCTCACCGACCGTCGTCCGCGGCCGCGCGAGCCGTTCGAGACCATGAAGAACCCGCTCCTGAACGTCCTCCATCAGCGCAAGGAACGCGCCCTCGTGCTCGAGTACGTGCATCGCCTGGAGGAGAGGCGGCACATGCGACCGAATCCGCAAGCCTACGACGTGCTGGCGGAGAAGTGGCAGAACCGCACCACCGAGGAACTCTTGGCCTCGCAAGGCGTGCCCGAGAGGCTCGGGTTCACGCCGCAAGAAACGGCGCTGGCGCTCGAGACCTGGGATGGCGGCGCCTACACCATCCGCGATCTGTTCCGCGACATGATGCAGAGCACGATGGCGGGCCGTCCCTCGGTCCTGGACGACGTGGCCCTCCATCTCTACGTCGGGGACCGGGCCGTGAGCCGTATGGTCTTGGACGAAGCCCGGTCCATGGGGCTCGAAGCCGAGACCGAGACACGGCTTCAGTTAAGAGATCGTGAAGACTCTTATCTGATCTCTCATCTTTTCGAGCAAGTCATCGTACCTTCGACTCAGCCCACCCCCGACGAGCTGGAGCGGCTGCGGACGCAGTTGGGTATTGAGAAGGGGGATCCGCAGGCGGCCGGAAAGCTCGCCCAAGCACAGGAACAGCTCTTCGCGCAGAAGAGGCAGGCGGCATTGCAAGATCTGCTCGCCCGTTTGCGCCGCGAGCATCCGCCCCGCGTGGACGAACGAGCGCTGGCCGCGGTGCCGTGGCCGGTCCCTCCGAAGGAGAATTCATGAAGAAGTGGATTTTGGCCGTCGCCGCCGTGGCGCTCGCCGCCTGTCTGGCTCAGGCCCAGACCAAGTCCGGTACGAGCGCCAAGACGACGCCCACGAAGTCGGGCACGGCGAAGCCGGTGATGCCCGCGCACACCGCGTCGCACACGGCAGCGCCCGCGCGCGCCACCACCGCGAACGGGCGCATGGACGGCGTCGCCGCGGTGGTCGGGGGAGAGCCCATCTTCGACAGCGAAGTCGACGAGCAGCTCTATCTCTTCTTCATGCAGAACGGGCAGCAGCCGGACTCGGCGCAAGCCCTGGTCGTGCGCAAGGGCATCCTCGACCGGTTGATCGACGAGAAGCTCATCGTGCAGGAGGCCAAGCGCAAGCAGGTCGCGGTCGCCGACACCGAGGTCGAGCACCAGGTGTCCGACGCCATCGCCGACGCCAAGCAGCGCCTGGGCGGCGAGACGGGTTACGCGGCCGAGCTGGCCAAGGAGGGGATCTCGGAGAGCGATCTAAGGGAGCGCTACCGCGGCGAGATCCGCCGCCAGCTGCTCGCCAATCAGCTCCTGCGCAAGGAGCTGAATCTCAAGGTCGAGGTGAGCCCGGCCGAGGCCGAGGCGTACTTCAAGGCCAATCCGACCGACTTCCCCAAGCGGCCCGAGGAAGTGGGTCTGGCCGTGATCCAGATTCCCGTCGAGCCCGAGTCATCGGCGGTGGTGGCGGCGCGGAACCGCGCCCAGGGCCTGCTCGACCGCGTGAAGAAGGGCGAGTCGTTCACCCGCGTGGCGCAGGAAGCTTCCGAGGATCCGGGGACGCGCGCTTCGGGCGGCGATCTCGGCTTCTTCGGCCACGGCGACCTCGACTCGACGTTCGAGCAGGTCGCGTTCCAGATGAAGCCGGGGGAGATCTCCAACATCGTGCGCACGCCGTTCGGCTTCCACATCATCAAGGTGGAAGAAGTGGACAACACGAAGAATCAGATCCACGCGCGCCACATTCTCATTCGCGTCGCCCCCCAAGAGGCCGATCAGAAGCGCGCCGAAGCGCTCGCCAACTCCGTCTATCAACAGGCGGAGAAGGGGGCCGACTTCGGCGATCTGGTGCGCCGCTACTCCAAGTATCAGGGTCCGGCGGGACCGGGCGGCAATCTCGGCTTCCTGCCCCTGTCGGCGTTCCCGGCCGACTTCCGCGAGACCTTGTCGAAGCTGCCCATCGGCGGCGTGTCGCCACCGCTCTCCGGACCGCAGGGCTACAACATTTTCAAGATGCTCGACCGTCATGCCGAGCGTGCCTACACCTACGACGAAGTGAAGGAGCAGCTTCCCGACCTGGTGCGCCAGATCAAGCTCAAGAAGCAGTACGACACGTGGGTGGCGGGCCTTCGGACGCGCTCGCAGATCGAGTACAAGTAGCGGACGCGACGTGATCCGATTCGCCGGCGTGTCCAAGCGGTTCGGATCCAAAGAAGCGCTCGCGGGAGTGAGCTGGGAAGTTCCCGCGGGCGAAAGGGTCGTCGTGCTGGGCGCCAGCGGGTCCGGCAAGACGACCCTTCTTCGTCTCATCACCATGGAGCTCCTGCCCACCGAGGGTGTGGTCGAGGTGGGGGACTTCAGCTCGGCGCGCCTGAGCGGCGGCAAGCGCATCCGTCTGCGCCGCTCCCTCGGCATCGTGTTCGAGGACTTACGGCTCATCCCCGATCGCAACGTGAACGAGAACGTGGCCCTGGCCCTGCAAGTGCGCGGGGACTGGGACGCGAAGGACGTGTCGACGAAGGTGCGCGAAGCGCTGGGGCGCGTCGGCGTGGCCGAGCGCGGTCCCGATCCGCCGTCGGCGCTCTCGCAGGGCGAGCGCCAGCGGGTCGCCGTGGCGCGGGCCCTCGTGGCTCGCCCGGGGATCGTCGTGGCCGACGAGCCGACGCGTCACCTCGGCGCCGAGCCCGCGGATCTCATTCTGGACGCGCTGCGCGAGACGCACGCCCAAGGCGCCACCGTCGTCCTCGCCACCAACGACGAGGGCGTGGCGCGCGCCTTCGGCGGCAAGACCTACCGGCTGGCCGGCGGCCGGCTCGAGGCGGCGTAGTCGCATGGGCCGCCTCTCTTATTTGTTCCGCGAGGCCTGGCGCGGACTCTGGCACCACCGCTCGCTCACCTTCACCGCGTTTCTGGCGTTGGTCGGCGCGCTTCTCGTGCCCTGCGTATTCCTCGTCGTCCTGGTGAACACGTTGTCGGCCGTGCACACGCTTGGCGACCGCCGCGAGATGCTTGTCTTTCTGCACGACGACATCGCCGACTCGACGCGCCAGGACGTGGCGCGTCGCTTGGGGCTCGTGGCGCGCCAGATCAACTACGTCAGCAAGGACGAAGCCTGGGACGAGATGGCGAAGGAGCTGGGCGGCGACGAGCTCCTGCGCGCGGTGAACGAAAACCCGCTGCCCGCGTCCTTCCGGGTCAAGCTGCGCCCGGCCTACCTGCACTACGCGGCCATGGACTCGATCTCGCAGGCCATGACCCACGTGGACGGGGTCGAGGAAGTGCAGTACGGCGGCCCGTGGATTCGCCGCCTCGACCAGTTCCTACAGACCCTGCGCACCACCGGCATCGGCATCGCCGGGATCATCGGACTCGTCGTCCTGTTCGTGGTCGCCAACGCCATTCGCCTGACCGTGGTGGCGCGGCGCGACATCCACCGCGTCATGGTGCTGCTCGGAGCGAGCCGCCGCTTCGTGCGCACGCCGTTGCTGTTCGAAGGGGCGCTGGTCTCGGTGCTCGCGTCCGGCACGGCGCTCGGAATCACGTATCTGATCGTGCTCGGCCTGGCCAACCGGCTCGTCATCTTGCCGAGCTTCTTGCCCTGGCGCTGGATGCTCTCCTTCGTCGGTGCCGCCGCCCTCCTCGGAATCCTGGGCAGCGCGCTCGCTCTCGCCCGCGTGGGGCGGGAGGATCGCACGCGATGAAGGCGAGAGCGCGCGGGGCCGCCTTCGCGATCCTGGCGCTCGTGAGTCTCCTCGCGCGACCGGGAGCGACCCAGACGGCGCCCGCCAACCCGCCCGCCCAGCAACCACAACAACAGCCGCAGCCCGACGAGGACGCGGAGCGCAAACACCTCGAGGAGGTGCAGAAGGAAGCCGCCGAGAAGCGACGCCGCGCGCAGATCTTGCAGGGCAAGGAAAACACGATGCTCAAGGACCTGCACGCGACCGAGGGCAAGCTGCGCAAGACGCGTAGCTCGATTCGCACGCTCAACGTGCGCGAGAAGAAGCTCAACGGCCAGCTCGTCGTCGTGCGCAGCGATCTCGACCGCTCGACGCGCGCGCTCGAGAGCCGCCGAGAGATCCTGGCGGACCGGCTGCGCGGTCTTTACAAGCTCGGGCGCCTGCGCGAGTTGGGCTACCTGCTCAGCTCGGAGTCGTTCGCGCAGCTTTTCATCCGCACCGATTATCTGGTGCGCATCGCGCGCGAAGACCGTGTGCTCCTGCTCGGCATCCGCCACGAGAAGGACCGCATCACGGCCAACCAGACGCGTCTCGACCACACGCTGACCGACGTCGAACGAACGTCGAAGCAAAAAAAGGCGGAGAGCCAGGAGCTCGACCGCCTGCGCGCGCGCAAGCAGGTGGTCGTGAGCTCGATCCAGAATCAGCGCAAGGACTACGAGGCGGCGGCGGCCGAGCTGGAGCAGACGGCGCGGCGCATCCAGTCGGTGCTGGCCGAGCTGGAGCGCCGCCGCCAAGCCGAAGAAGAAGCGCGTCGCAAGGGCCTGCCGCCCGGTCAGCAGGCGCCGCTCGAGCCCTACTCCGGCAACTTCGGCGGCACGCAGGGCTCTCTGCCCTGGCCGGTGCGCGGCGACATCGTCGGCCACTTCGGCAACGAGACCAATCCCAAGTTCGGCACGGTGACGTTCAACAGCGGTATCGACATTGCCGCTCCCATGGGCACCGACGTGAAAGCCGTCGCCAAAGGCCGCGTCGACATGGTGAGCGAAGATTTCGGCTCCTACGGCGAGATGATCATCCTCAATCACGGCGACGGCTATTACACGCTCTACGCGCACCTCTCGGCGTCCTTGGTCGGCAAGGGCCAGGACGTGGCGGCCGGGCAGACCATCGGCCGCGTGGGCGACACGGGCTCGCTCAAGGGCTCGATCCTGCACTTCGAGGTGCGAAAGGGCCGGACCGCCTTGAATCCCACGAGCTGGCTCCGGTAGAACCTTCCGCATGCCACGCAAGAAGGCCGCCCCCGCCGCGCAGACCGACCTGGTCGAAAGCTCCCAGGGCTTGGGCGCCATCGTCGGCCAGGACCGGGCGCTTGGCGTCATACGCTCGTTCCTGGCGGGCGGGCGGCTCGCCAACGCCTATCTCTTCCACGGTCCCTGGGGCGTCGGCAAGACATCGGCCGCGCTCGCCTTCGCGCGCGCTCTCCTGTGTCCCCACCGCGGCGCCACGGGCGACGCCTGCGGCGAGTGCCCCGGCTGCCACCGCGCGGCGCGCTTCCAGCATGCTGACTTGCGTTTCCTCTTCCCGGTGAGCGGGGAAGAGGCGACGCTCGACGAGACGATCGCCGAAACGCTCGAGGCGATGCGCAGCGACCCACTGCACGTCTTCGTTTACGAGAAGGCGGCATCGATCCGCATCGGCCTCACCCGCGAATTGCTGAAGGAGCTCGCATTCCGCCCGTATGAAGCCGAGCGCCGCGTCGTCGTCCTGCGCGACGCCGACCGCATGCGCGAAGACCAGTACAGCGCCATGCTCAAGTCGCTCGAGGAGCCCGGCCAGAGCACGGTCTGGCTCCTCACCACGAGCCGGCCCGAGCGCTTGCCGGGGACCATCCGCTCGCGCACGCTGCGCGTTCGCTTCGCCGCCATCGCCGAGCCGGTGATCGAGCGCTTCCTGGTCGAGCGCGCCGAAGTACCGACGGCGCGCGCGCGCCTCCTGGCCGCCGTCTCGGCCGGATCGATCGGCCGTGCGCTGCTATGGCGCGACGAGGACGTGCGCGAGGCGCGCGACCAGGCCATCGCCATGCTCGGCCCGGCCCTGGCCAAGGACGCGGGCCGCATGCTCGCCGACGCCTCCAAGGTGGCGCGCGGCTGGAACCGCGAAACACTCCGTCGCGTGCTCGAGTTCCAGATCCTTTGGCTCCGCGACGTGCTGCGCACGCGCTACGGCGCCGACCCCGAGACGCTCGTGAACCGCGATCTCGCGGCCGAGATCGCGCGCGCTGCCAAGGGCGTGGACGCAGGCGAGATCCACCGCCGCCTCGCCGTGCTCGAGGAAGTCGGCCGCGCCATCGAGGGCAACGTGAACCCCGAGATGGCGTTCTTCTCCGGTCTTGCCCGCCTCGGCGGCCTCATCCCCGAGCGGCTCGGCGACTGGCCCGAGCACGAAGCGAGGGTCCGCGTCCGCTAGGTGCAACCCGGTGGGCCCGGTCCGATCACCGTCGGCGCATGGTAGATTCCGCCCATGCGCCGACGTTTTTACGCCACCACCGCGATCGACTACGTGAACGCCGAGCCCCACCTCGGGCACGCCTACGAGAAGCTGGTCACCGACTGCCTGGCGCGCTACCACCGCCAGCGCGGCGACGAGACCTTCTTTCTCACCGGCGCCGACGAGCACGGACAGAAGATCGCGCGGGAAGCCGAGGCCAAGGGCATCCCGCCCGCCGAGTTCGCCGAACGGCTGACGTCGCGCTTCCAGGCCGCCTGGGACGCGCTCGACATCGACTACGATCGCTACGTGCGCACCACCGAGCCCGCGCACGAGGCGGCGGTGCAGGAATTCTTCCGCCGCGCCTGGAAGGCCGGCGACATCTACGTCACCGACTACGAAGGCCTCTACTGCGTGGCCTGCGAGACCTTCTACACGGCCAAGGAGCTGCTCGAAGGCAATCTCTGCCCGGTGCACAAGACACCGGTGCAAAAGGTGAAGGAGAAGAATTTCTTCTTCCGCCTCTCGTCGTACGCCGATCGACTGCGCGCGCACATCCAGGCGCATCCCGAGTTCATCCTGCCGGACATTCGTCGCAACGAAGTGCTCGCTGTGATCGAAGACGGTCTCCAGGACGTCTCGATCTCCCGCGCGAGCGTGACCTGGGGCGTGCCCATTCCGCCCGAGATCGAGGGGGCCGCGGGGCAGACGGTGTGGGTGTGGTTCGACGCGCTCATCAATTACGCCTCAGCGATTGGCTTCCCGGACCCCCAATACCGCCACTGGTGGTGCGTGCCGGGCACCGACAAACCCAACGCGTTGCACATCATCGGCAAGGACATCTCGCGCTTTCATTGCCTCCTTTGGCCGGCCATGTTGCTGGCCGCCGGCGAGCCTTTGCCGCGCTCGATCTTCGTGCACGGCTTCATCACCATGGGGGGCGAGAAGCTCTCCAAGACCGCGGGCCGCATGGTCGACCCGCTGGCCGTGACCGAGAAGTTCGGCGTCGATGCCTTGCGCTACTACATCCTCCGCGAGGTGCCGTTCGGCCGCGACGGCGAGTTCTCGTGGGAGCAGGTGGTCGAGCGCTACAACACCGACCTCGCCAACGAGCTCGGCAACCTGGCAAGCCGCGCGTGCTCGATGGTGCACCGCTACCGCGCGGGCGTGGTGCCGACCGCCTACGACCCGACGGATCTCGAGCGCGACATCGCCGCCACCGCCGCCAAGGCGAGCGCCGAGGTCATGCGTGCGTTCGAGGCCCTGCAGCCGAGCGCCGCCCTGGAGGCGACATGGACGCTGGTCAAGCGCGCCAACCGCTACGTCGAGGAGACGAAGCCCTGGACGCTGGCCAAGGATCCGTCGCAAGCCTCGCGCCTCGACACCGTTCTCACCACGCTCCTCGAGTGCGCGCGGCTCGCCGGTTCCTGGGCGTGGCCGGCCATTCCGCGCAAGGCGGAAGAGCTGTGGCTGGGGCTCGGCCTCGCCGATTCTCCAGGCAAGCCTCTTGCAAGCAGCGAGCCAGCGAGCGGCGGCGCGACGGCAACGCCGTCTCCCGATCCGCGCAGCGCGTGGTTCGAAGGCAAGAGCGCTCCGCCGCTCGGCGGCGTCAAGCTGCCGGAAGTGCGCATCTTGTTTCCCAAGATCGAGGTGCCGGTCTAGAGCGCGCTTTCGTGTCACCCGATTCCAATCAGGTGACGTGGCATGTGACCAATCACATGTTCCAGAACATGTGACGCGCCACTTCGGCCTGACAAACCGTCACGCCCCCGACAGGAGGTGTCGACGACTCGACACTCCTCAGGTCCCCGAACAACGCAAAGCCCCCGGGGAGCATTCCCGATGAAGCGATTCATCGGCCCCCTGTTGGTCTTCACGTTGCTTGCCTCACCGATTCACGCGCAGAACCGCTATCCCGACGACGAGCGTCGGGGCGGGGGAGCCACCAACGGCGTCTGGCTGGGCGGGAGAAACAGCCTGCCCATCGGAGATGGCAGCAGCGCCAACGCGATCTCCTCCGCTCTCGCCCTGCCGGCTGTCCGCCCCATGATGGATGAGTTCGCGCGCCGCGGTTATCAACGGCTGCCCGACGGCGACGCCGCTTTCCTCAGGCCCAACCTCACGGTGGTCGGCATCACCTTCCGAAAACCCGACTGGGATCCCACCTACCGCACCCCGGTGATCTACGTGGTGAGCCGCAAGGAAGGCGACTTCTTCGTGACGCAGGCCTACGGCGGCATCGTTGGTGGAGACGATCCGAACGGGCCGCTGCACGTCTATGACGAATGGCCCGACAAGGCGCTTCTGGTCGCCGGGAAGATCTTGTCGGGGAGCCGCCGTGTCGGAACTCTCCGGCCGGAAGCGGGAGGAACGACTCCGGGGGAGTTCGCCGGCTTCGTCACGGCCTACGATCCGAGCGCCTTCGGGCCGATGCTCTCGTCTCAGTGGGACTATCAGCTCTATGAGAACACGGGCTACGGCGCGCACGTCTGGAGCCAGTACGCCGCCATCGTCGGCAGCGCGACGCTGGTCGGCGGGTTGAACGGTTTCCGTGCCCCTCCAGACACCTGGCCCGGGACGGTGACTTGGGGCGCGGTCGGGGCATGGTACGTGGCCAATACGGGATTCTGGGCGACCCATGACCCGGGATTTTGATCGTTTGTTACCATGCGACCGCCCGGGGAGGACCGCGAGATGAAATCGGCAAAGCCGCCGTGGACACAAGGCCAGGAGGCGCCGGGCTCGCCGCTGCTCCAGGCGCTGCGTCGCGTGGGCCGAAACCTGCTTCCGGGGCTGTTCGTCTTTCCCATCCTGGGGATCGTTCCTTGGCTCTTGGGTTATCGGATGACGGGCAGCATGGTGATCTTCGCGGGCGCCCTGGGCTGGCTTGGATTTCCTCCCGACCAGCGCAGCGTGAGAACCGCCGCCGAATCGGCGCTCTTCCTCGGCGTGGCGTCGTTCATCCTCGAGGTGACCCTTTGGAGGGGGAAGTAGTCATCGCGTGATCGACACCCACTGCCACCTGTCGTCGTCGCGCTACAAGAAGGATCGCTCCCAGGTCATGGCGCGGGCGCGCGCCGCCGGCGTCACCCATTTCGTCGAGGTAGGTTACGACCTCGCCACCTCGAGACGCTCCGTGGAGCTGGCGGCGGCCGAGACCGATGTCTGGGCCGCCGTCGGGCTCCATCCGCACGAAGTGGGGGGCGTCCGGCCCGAGGCGCGCGAGGAGATCGCCACCCTGGCCCGGGCCCCCCGCGTGGTGGCCGTGGGCGAGATCGGGCTCGATTTCTACCGCAATCTCTCGCCCCCGGACGTTCAGCGAGCCTGGTTCGCCGACCAGCTTCGGTTGGCGGCCGAAGCCGGACTGCCGGTCATCATCCACTCTCGCGACGCCATGGACGAGGTGCTCGACACGCTCGAAAAGCTCGCGCCGCCCCGCCGCGGCGTGCTTCACTGTTGGTCGGGAGACCAAGAGCAGGCCCGGCGCGCCGTCGGACTGGGCTTCAAAGTGGCTTTCGGCGGCACGCTGACCTACGGCGAGGCGCGGCTCGAGGAGTCGGCGCGCGCCGTGCCCCAGAGCGCTCTCGTTCTCGAGACGGATTCGCCGTATCTCGTTCCGATGCCGAAGGACACCAAGCGCAACGAACCGGCGCTCCTCCCTCGCGTGCGCGCCCGGCTCGCCGCCCTGCGCGGCGAAAGCGAAGGGGAAGTGGATGCGTTCACGACACAAAACGCCCTCGAGCTTTTTGCGATTGGCGCCTCGTGAGAGCGAGGAGTCGCTCTCCGAGGGACAAAAGCTCCGCCGCCGCCTCGAAGCCTACGGCGTCAAGCCGCGCAAGCGCTGGGGCCAGAACTTCCTCGTGCGCCCGGCGGTGGCCGAGCGCATCGTCGAGTTGTGCCACCTCTCGGCGGATCGCGTCGTCGTCGAGATCGGCCCCGGCGCCGGCGCACTCACGGGCTTGCTCGGCGCCGCGGCGCGGCGCGTCGTTGCGGTCGAGCGCGATCACGGTCTCG
>DATFWU010000147.1:0-8914 GCA_035259005.1 Candidatus Eiseniibacteriota bacterium | reverse complement strand
CATCGAAGGCGACGAAACCTACCGCGCGCGCAATTTCCTCTTCGCTCCCGCCGAGCGCGCCGAAGCGGCGCTCGCGCGCCTGCCCCGATAGGCCTCGAGCCTACGTTCCAAATTGCCATCTCTCGGAGTGGGCAGGCCCTGTGGAGAACTACTGCTCATCTGTTCAGGGGAAAATGAATTCTGCAATCAAGATCGTCGTTGACGCTCGATGGAGCGCGGCCGTAATTTCCCGCCCTGTGGTGTGAAGTGGGAGGTAGTGGTGAAGAGTGGTGATGGAGGTCGTCTGAACGTATGGGCAGCTTGTACGGCGCAGATCGCTTTGCGATCGACCACAAAGGCCGGGTCGCCATTCCGGCCAAGCTGCGCCGCGCGCTCTCGCAAGAAGCGCGCGACAGCTTCGTGGTCGTGCCCGGACTCGACGGCTGCCTCGATCTCTACCCCCTCGACGAGTGGCGCCGGTTCGACGAGAAGCTGCGCGCTCTCCCGCCCGGTGACGAGCGTGCACGCCGTTTCCGTCGGCTCCTGCTGGTGAACGCGGCCGAGCTCCAGGTGGATGCGCAAGGCCGCGTGATGCTTCCCGGCAAGCTAATGGAAATGGCGGGACTCCGGAAAGAGGTCCTGGTGCTCGGCTCGGTCGATCACATCGAGATCTGGGACCCCGAGCGGTTCGACAAATCGACCCGCGGGGATCACGGGGACACGCTGGAGAACCTGGCCAAGGAGTACCTGAAATGACCGCCGGCCTGTGGCACCAGGGAACGGAAGTCCTGGACGAAGGCGCAAGGGAGACCCGGCCGGCGGTCTCCATCGTGTGGGCGCTGGGCCGCGATCGCGCGCTTCCCTCGGCCTGGCTCGACGTTTACGACGGCCCGGGGGGACGGTCAGCGGTGTTCGCGCTGGCGGGCGCCCTGGGCCGCTCGTCCTTGCAGCGCTTCGAGGAAGCGCTCTCGCAGGCTCTCGGATGGGGGCTCGCGAGCATGGTGCTCGATTTCTCGCGGGTCACGCACCTCGATTACCGGCGTTTGCCGCACGTCGTAGCCCTCCTGCGCGAGCGCGCGCAGGACGGCTTCGCGTTCGGGTTCGTCGGGTTGAATCGCTATCTGAGCGATCTCTTCCGGGTGGCGGGCGTCGATGTGGAACACGAGTCTCCGGCGGGCGATCTCGCGGTGTGCGGAGCCGCGGCGTCCGGGGCCGCCTCTAGCGGGGCGGCCGCCGGAGACCGGAAGCAAGCCGGGTTCGGGATCCCGGCGGAGAGCGAGCTCGAGTGACGTGCGCTCCGGCCACGAACCGGTCCTCGTGGACGAGGTGGTTCGGCTGGTGGCCGGAGGATCGGGAACCTACCTCGACGCGACCGTCGGCGGGGGAGGACACGCGGAAGCGATGCTCCGGGCGCTCCCGGCGGACGCAAGACTCCTGGGGCTCGATCGCGATCCCGGCGCGATCGCAGTCAGCCGCGAGAGGCTGCGTGAATTCGGAGACCGGGTGGTCTTGGTCTCCAAGCCGTTCGATCAGCTGGGCGAGGTCATGAGCGCCTTGGGTCTTAGGAGCCTAGCGGGGGCACTCTTCGACCTGGGCCTCTCCTCGCTCCAGCTGGTCGACGATTCACGCGGCTTCTCGTTCCGAGCGGGCGGGATGCTGGACCTGCGCTTCGATCCCACGTCGGGGCGAAGCGCCAGGGAAGTGCTCGAGACGATCGACGAGCCCACGCTGGCTCGGGTCCTCTTCGAGTACGGAGAGCTGAAAGACGCCCGCAAGGTGGCGCGCGCTCTGATCGAGGCGCGCGACCGACGCGGGCTCGCGACCACGGACGACGTGCGGGCGGCGATCACCGCCGCGTGGGGTCCGAGGCCCGAGCCGCGACGCATGGCGCAGCTGTTCCAGGCGTTGCGGATCTTGGTGAACGACGAGCTGGGCCGTCTCGACCGGGCGCTTCAGGAGGTCCCAGAGCGCCTTGCCTTCGGGGCGGCCCTCGCCGTCATTAGCTATCACTCGCTCGAGGACCGGCGCGTCAAGGCGCTGTTCCGCGGGCCCAAGCTGTCGCGGCGCGAGACCCGTCTCGGCGCCGTGGCGAGCGAGACCTGGGACATCCTCACGCCCCGTCCCCTGCGGCCGACTCCCCTCGAAGTGGCGAAGAATCCCAGGGCGCGCAGCGCGCGTCTGCGCGCGGCCGTAAGGAGGAAGGCGGCATGAAGGTGCGGAATGCGGTCGGCGCGCACGAGGCTCGGTCCCGAGGCCGGCGCGAAGGCGTGCACTGGCTCCTCGTCTTCGCCCTGCTCCTCGCGGCGGCGTTCATCGAGGTCTGGGAGTCCACTGCGGTGTCGCAGCTGTCGCTCGAGATCGACAAGCTGCGCGCCCAGGTGAAGGACACCGACGCGCGCACCAGCTTCCTGGGCGCCCGCGCCGCCGAGGAAGGAAGCCGCGTGCACCTCGCCTCCATCGCCAAGCGGCTCTGCATGCGGCCTGCCGATCCTGGACAGATCGTGATGATTCCGCCGAGCCTGGTCGCTTTGGCGCCCGCGAGACCGGTGCCCCAGACCGGAATCGCCGCCGTGGCGAGCCGGCTCAACGAATTCTTCGTGCCCGCCGCGCGTGCGCGCGCGGCTCGCGAGACACAGGACTAGCGATCAACCGTCCGGTGCCCGCCGGACGGGAGAAAGGATCAGCGAGGTGACGGAGTCCCGCTCCCGGGACCGCGTTCTCGTGGCGGCCCTGGCGGCTACCGTCGCCGCGGCCGTGGTCCTCTTGCGCCTCGTGGCGCTTCAGATCGTGGCGCACGGGACATTCGTCGCGCGCGCGGAGCAAAATCAAGAAGGACGCGTCCTCCTGCCGCCCCGGCGCGGCGACCTGCTCGACCGCGCCGGCGAGCTCTTGGCCACCGACCTGCGCACCTACTCCGTGTACGCCGTGCCGCGTCTCATGAAGGACCGGCGCCAGGCGGCGCGCACGCTGGCCCAGATGTTCCACCTCGACGCCCAAGCGCTCGATCGCAAGTTCGCCACCCATCCCTCGTTCTGCTGGGTCACGCGCATGGCCGAGCCCGGCGTCGAGGACCGGCTCGCCAAGGCCAAGATCGCCGGCGTCTTCCTCCAGGTGGAGACCCGGCGGGTGGATCCGGGCGGGCAGGCGGTCTTGCCGGTGATCGGCCGCGTCAACATGGACGGCGACGGCGTCGAGGGCGTCGAGTATCAGTTCGACGACCTGCTGCGCGGGAGGCCCGGCTGGGCCACGGTGTTCAAGGACGGCACCGGACGCCAGATCGATCTGCCGCAGGGGAGCCGCCGCCAGCCCGACCATGGCCACGGCCTCGTGCTCACGCTCGACAACGCGATCCAGGGCATCGTGATGACGCGGCTCACCGCCGCGGTCGACAGCCTCGAGGCCAAGCAGGCGACCGCGGTGGTGATCGATCCGCACACCGGTCAGGTGCTGGCCATGGGCACGGCCGGCCCGCACGCGCCCGACGCCTCGCGGGCGCCAGCCGTAAGCGACATCTACGAGCCGGGCTCGACCTTCAAGGTGGTGGCCGCGGCGGCCACGCTCGAGGAGGGGCTGGCCAACCCGACCACGCTCTACAATGCCGACAACGGGGCGCACGATTTCGGCGGCTTCGTGATCCACGACGCGCACCCGCACGGCATCCTCACGCTCAAGGACGCGGTGCGCGTGTCGAGCAACATCGTGGCCGGCAAGCTCGGCTTGGCGCTCGGCGCCGATCGCTTCTACGAATACGCCACCGCCTTCGGCTTCGGCTCGATGACCGGCATCGACTTTCCGGGCGAGGCCGGCGGGCGCTTGCGCACGCCCCGCACCTGGTCCGGCCGCTCACTGCCCACCCTGGCCATGGGACAGGAAGTCTCGGTGACACCCCTGCAGATGGCGCTCGCCTACGGCGTGATCGCCAACGGCGGCGTGTGGATGCGGCCGCAGCTCGTGCTCGCCGAGCTCGACGAGCAGGGCCGTGTGCTGCGCCGCTTCGAGCCCGAGGCGGCGCGGCGCGTGATCTCGCCGCGCACCGCGGCCACCATGCAGGATTTCCTCAAGGCGGTGGTCGACTCGGGCACGGCGACGCGCGCCGAGCTGGGCTGGACCCAGGTGGCGGGCAAGACGGGCACGGCGCAGAAGTACGACCCGGCCACCGGTCACTACGCGGCCGGCAAGTACATCTCGTCGTTCGTGGGCTTCGTGCCCGCCGACGATCCGCGCCTGGTGTGCCTGGTGCTGATCGACGAATCGAAGAAGGGCTACTACGGCGGCGACGTCGCCGCGCCCGTGTTCCGAGACATCGTCGACGACGTGCACCGCTTGCGCAACGGGCCTTTGTCGCCGCGTCCGCCGGTGGTGCAGGTGGCGGCGAGCGACTTGAAGCCGCCGCCCACGCTGGTGCCCGACGTGCGCCTCTTGCCGCTCGACCGCGCCACCGAGAAGCTCGCGTCTTTGGGCTTGCGCGTGCGCTCGACCGGCTCGGGGCCGCGCGTCGTGTCACAGGACCCCGCACCCGGAAGTCCGGTCGAGCGGGGTCAGGCGGTTCTCGTCGCGCTGTCACGCGAGCCGTCGCCCGAGGTGCCCGACGTCACCGGGCTCACGCTGCGCGAGGCGTTGAGCCAGCTCTCGGCGCGCTCGATCCCGGCGCGCGCCTCGGGCAGCGGCGTGGTGGCCACGCAGGATCCGCCCGCCGGCACCACGCTCGAGCCGGGCGGCGTATGCCTGCTCACGTGCAAGAGCGAGCCTTTCGTGAAGCTCGCGTCGCAAGTCGGGGATGCGCGGAATGGGGGACGGTAAGCGAGCCATGGCGAGCCAGAAGATTCTCGAAGTGCTCGAGCCCGTGAGTGTCTCGGGAAAGCTTCCCGAGATGGTCGGAGGCTTGTCGCACGATTCGCGCCGCGTGCGCCCCGGCGACTGGTTCTTCGCGCTCGCCGGCCAGCATCAGGACGGCGCGCGCTTCGCCTTCCAGGCGCTCGCCGCCGGCGCGGGCTGCGTGGTGACCGAGACCGGAACCGGGCAGAAGCCCGAAGTACGGGTCCAGGATGTGCGCCGGAGCATGGCGCGCGCCGCCGCCCGCTTCTATGGCGATCCCTCGCTCGCGCTGCGCACCGTGGGCATCACGGGCACCAACGGCAAGACCACGGTGTCGTTTCTCTTGCGCGCCGTGCTCGAGGCGCACGGCTGGGCCACCGGGCTCTTGGGAACGGTGGGTGCCTTCCATCCGCAGGGCAAGGTGGCGACCGGATTCACCACGCCGGAGTCGGTCGAGCTGCAGGGGCTGCTCGCCGAGATGGTCGAGCGCGGGGCGACGGCCTGCGTGCTCGAGGTGTCGTCGCACGGATTGGCGCTCGAGCGCACCTACGGGCTCGCCTTCGACGTCACCGCGTTCACCAACCTGACGCACGACCATCTCGATTTTCACGGCACGGTCGAGCGCTACCTGGACGCCAAGCTCATGCTCTTCGACGGTCGCAACGGCGCGGCCGGGGTGAAAAAGACGGTGGCCGTGATCCACGCCGCCGATCCACACGCCCAGCGTGTGATCGAAGCCGCGCGGCGCGGCGGCCAGCGCGTGGTCACCTTCGCCATCCACGGACCGGCCGACATCACGGCCGAGAAGGTGTCGAGCGCTGCCAAGGGCTCGCGCTTCACGGTGCGCGAAGGCGGTGAGCGCCACGAGGTCACGATCCGTCTGCCCGGGCTCTTCAACGTCGAGAACGCGCTCTGCGCCTGGGCCATCGCGGGCGTGCTGGGCGTGAGCGCGTCGACCCGCGCGCGGAGTCTCGCCGCCGTGGCCGGAGTGCCGGGTCGGCTGGAGTCGGTCGATGCCGGCCAGCCGTTCGCCGTCTACGTGGACTACGCGCACACGCCCGACGCGCTCGAGCGCTTGCTCGTGGCCGTGCGTCCGCTCGCCAGCGGCCGCGTGCACGTCGTGTTCGGCGCCGGCGGAGACCGCGACCGCGCCAAGCGCCCCGAGATGGGCGAGGTCGCCTCGCGGCTCGCCGATCGCGTGGTGCTCACCTCCGACAACCCGCGCTCCGAGGATCCGCTTCTCATCCTGCGCGAGATCGAGGCCGGCCTCGGCGCGGGCGGCCACGCCGAAGTCGAAATCGAGCCCGATCGTCGCCGCGCCATCGAGCGCGCCCTGGCCGCCGCCAAGGCCGGCGACGTGGTGGTGCTCGCCGGCAAGGGCCATGAGACCACGCAGCTCTCGCACGGGGAGACCGTGCCCTTCGACGATCGCGAGGAGGCGCGCGCCGCACTCCGTCGCCTCGGCTTCGAGGAGGGCCGGTGAGCAACGGGCCTGCCAGCCTTCCCGAGACCGGAGCGAGCCTGGGCAAGAAGCCGCTTCGCCGCTGGCCGCTCGCCCACGTGGCCGAAGCCGTGGGCGCCGAGTGGCGTCTGCCGTCGCGCCAGACGCTCGCCGCGATCACGGGCAAGCCGGTGGTGGGGGCGACCATCGATTCGCGCGGCGCGCGACCGGGCGAGGTCTTCGTGCCGCTCGCCGGCCGCCACGTCGACGGCCATGAGTTCCTGGCCGAGGCGCGCGCCCACGGCGCCATCGCCTGCTTCTGCCGCGCCGCCCTTGCCGATCAGGTGGAGATCGAATCGGGCGGTCCCTTGCTCGTGGTCGAGGATTGCGAGACCGCGCTCCAGGCCTGGGGGGCGAGGCGCCGCGCCGGCTGGGCCGGCACGGCGGTCGGCATCACCGGCTCGAACGGCAAGACCACGACCAAGAACCTCGTGGCCGCCGCTCTCGCCACCGGCGGCGCCACGCTGGCGACAGAAGGAAACCGCAACAACCATCTCGGCGTGCCGCTCACGCTCACGGGCCTCTCCGACGACCACGTGTACGCGGTGATCGAGATGGGGATGAACCATCGTCACGAGATCGAGCGTCTGGCCGGGTGGGCCCAGCCCAAGTTCGGCGTGATCACGCACGTGGCGGCGGCCCATCTCGAAGCCCTGGGCTCGATCGAGGAAGTGGCGCGCGCCAAGGCCGAGCTGGCCCAGGCGTTGCCGGCGGACGGCGTGCTCGTGATCCCGGCCGGAGAGGCGGTGCTCACGGCGGCCCTGGACGAAGCCGGCATCGCAGCCAAACGCGTCACCTTCGCGCTCGAAGGCGAGGCCGATCTCGTGGCCACGCGCATCGCCGACCTCGGGCCCGCCGGAGTGTCGTTCCACGTCGAGGGCTTTCCGCCCATTCGCCTGCGCCTGCCCGGGCGCCACAACGTGAAGAACGCGCTCGCCGCCCTCTGCGTGGCGCGCGAGCTGGGGCTCGATCCCGATCCCGTGGCCCATGCCCTCGGCTTCGTGAATGCGCTCTCGGGCCGCATGGAGACGGCGGTGTGGGGCGGGGTGACGCTCGTCCTCGACTACTACAACGCCAACCCGGATTCGATGCGCGCCGCGCTCGACGCGCTCGAGCGCTGGCCGGCCAAGCGCCGCTTCGCCGCCCTGGGCGAGATGAAGGAGCTGGGCGACTTCGCCGAGATGGGACATTACGAGGTGGGAGAGGCCACCGGATTTCTCGACGGTCTCTATCTGTATGGAGAAGCGACCGCGCACGTGGCCGATGGAGCGAAAGCCGCCGGCCTCAAGGAGGAGCGCGTGCGCGGCTTCTCTTCCCGGGAAGAGCTGAGCGAAGCGCTGGCCGGCGTGCTCCAGCCCGGGGACGTCGTGCTCATCAAGGGCTCACGCTCGTCGCGCATGGAAGAAGTGGCGGAAGGGCTGCGCGCCCGCTTGCGCACGTCGCGCGATCCCGAGCCGACGCGGGGAGAGGACTGAGCCATGTTCCTCGAGTTCCTCTATCCGCTCCACGAGCATCCCGGGCTCGGCTTCCTGAACGTCTTCCGCTACATCACCTTCCGCTCGGCGTACGCCGCGGTGAGCGCGCTCTTCCTGGCGTTTCTGCTGGGCAAGCCGGTGATCGCGTGGCTGCGCCGCTTCCGCATCGGCCAGAAGATCCGCGAAGAGGGGCCGGCCGGGCACCAGGTGAAGGCCGGAACGCCGACCATGGGCGGCGTGCTCATCATCCTGTGCATTTTCGTGCCCACGCTCCTGTTCGGGAATCTCAAGAGTCACGACGTGCTGCTCGCGCTCTTGGCCACGTTGTGGCTCGGCGCCGTGGGCTTTCTCGACGACTACCTGCGCGTGGTGAAAGGGCTCCGGCGTGGGCTCCTCGGCCGCTACAAGCTGGTCGGCCAGGTGGCGCTCGGCATCTTGATCGGCGTCTTCCTGCTCGGCATGCCCAACCTGTCGGTGCCGCCGACCATGACCACGGTGCCGTTCCTCAAATTCCGCTACATCGATCTCGGGCTCTTGTACGTGCCGTTCGTCGTGCTCGTGATCACCGGGTCCTCGAACGCGGTCAACTTGACCGACGGACTGGACGGGCTCGCCACCGGTCTCGTGACCTTCGCCGCGCTCACCTTCGCCGGCTTCGCCTACGTGAGCGGGCACGTGCGCTTCAGCGAATACTTGAACATCCTCTACTTGCCCGAGGCCGGCGAGCTGACCGTGTTCTGCGCCGCGCTGGTCGGCGCTTCGCTCGGCTTCTTGTGGTTCAACTGCCATCCCGCCGACGTGTTCATGGGCGACACCGGATCGCTGGCCTTGGGCGGCGCTCTGGGCACGGTCGCCATCCTGATCAAGCGCGAGTTGCTCTTGATCGTGGTCGGTGGCGTGTTCGTGGCCGAAGCCCTCTCGGTCATGATCCAGGTGCTCTCGTTCAAGCTCACCGGCAAGCGCGTCTTTCGCATGGCGCCGCTCCACCACCACTTCGAGCTCGGCGGCTGGCCGGAGAGCCGGGTGGTCATGCGCTTCTACATCGTGGCCGCGCTGCTCTCCCTGGTCAGCCTGTCCACGCTGAAGCTGCAATGAGGAGCGCGATCATGGCCGAGCGGGCGCCCACGAGGTGGCAGGAGTGGCA
>DATFWU010000146.1:0-14313 GCA_035259005.1 Candidatus Eiseniibacteriota bacterium | reverse complement strand
ATGGCGAGGACGCCGGTTGGGTGAACTGCCCCGGCGGAGCTCGCTCCGTCCGCAAGGAAAGTACTCCCTGCAGCCACCTTGTATATCAAGGAACCGCAAAATCGCAAAGCGGGTCCGTAAGCTCCGTCTCCATGCCGTCTTTCGCGGGCTCACCCGGCTCGTGTAGCGTGCCGGCTTGATGGAATTTCCGGCTGCGGGCGGCACCCACTCTCTGCGCCGAACCGCCCTTGCTCTGGCGGTCGCCGCCATGGGCGTGGTGGATCTCTTGTCGGCCGCGCTCTCGCACCCGCCCGACCGCCTGCGGGCCCTCCAGCACCTGGTTCCCACCACCGTGCTCGACACGAGCCGCACCTTCACCATGCTGGCCGGGGTCACGCTCCTGGTCGCGGCCTGGGGGCTTCGGCGCGGCAAGCGCCGGGCGTTCGTGGCCGCGCTCTTCTTGTGCGCGCTTTCCGTGCCCGTGAACCTGCTCAAGGCGCTCGACATCGAGGAGGCCATCGTGGCCTCGGCTCTCCTCTTTGTTCTCGGCGTGAGCGCCGATTCCTTTCGGGTGCGGAGCCGCCAATTGACAGTGAATGCACTGCTCTCGGTCGCGCTCTGGGGGGCCGTGGCTTTCGGGGTCTACGCCGTGGGCGGCTGCTGGTGGCTGGCCCGCCGGACCGGGGCCGCGGACTCTTTCTCGGCCGCCACCGCCGAAGCCGCCTACCGCGTATTCGGGGTGGGCCAGCCGGTCATCACCTGGGGCTCCGACATGGCGGCTCCGGCGCGCCGCCGGGCGCGCTGGTTCCTCGAGTCTCTGCCGGTCGTGGGCCTCACGCTCTTGACCGGCGCCGCCTTGGCCGGCCTGCGCCCGCTTGCCCACCGCGAGCGGCACCGGGCCGAGCGCGCGCGGGTGCGCGATCTGTTGCATGAGCACGGCGACTCGAGCGTCGGGTGGTTCGCCCTGGGTGACGACACGGACTACTTCTTCAGCGCCAATCAGCGGGCCGTGATCGCCTACCGCTACGAATCGGAGACCTTGCTCGCCATCGGCGATCCCATCGGCCCGGCCGAGGAGATCGAACCCCTTCTCGCCGCCTTCGAGGCGCACTGCCGCGAAGCCGACTGGGACTTCGCGTTCTTTCAGGCGCGGCCCGAGCGGCTCGAAGCCTACGCGCGCCGCGGCTGGCGCTCGCTCCACATCGGCGAGGATCCGATTCTCGATCCCGAGAAATTCACTCTCGAGGGCTCGGCCATGGGGGACGTGCGGCGCGCCACGCGCAAGCTCGACGACTCCGGCCTCGAAGTCACGTTCCACTTTCCCGATCAGAATCCGCTCGACGAGCGGCCCGAGAACCAGCATGTCCTGGCCCAGCTCAGGGAGATCTCGAGTGAGTGGCTGGGCTCGCGGCGAGGCGAGGAGAAGGGCTTCTGCATGAGCCGCTTCGATCCCTCGCGGCTCGACGAGGTCTGGGTGGCCACGGCGTGGAACGGAGCGCGCGCGCGCATCGAGGCCTTCGTCACCTTCGTGCCGGTATGGGCGCGGCGCGGCTGGGCGCTCGATCTCACGCGCCGTCGCGACGACGCGCCCGCCGGCGTGACCGACTTCCTCATCGCCCACTGCGTCGCGGAGGCGAGAAAGCGCGGCGACCGCATGGTCTCGCTCTCGCTCTCGGCGCTCGCCAAAGCCGATCCGCCGAGCGAAGCGCCGGACCGCGCGCGCCAGCTCCTCGTGCGTCACCTCGGCCGCTTCTACGACTTCGAGAATCTGTTTCGCTGGAAGAAGAAATTCGGCCCCGCATTCGAGGAGCGCTTCCTCGTGTACCCGGCGCCCTTGGCTCTCCCCAAGGTGGCGCTGGCCCTGGTGCGTGCGCAGAGCCCGGGCGGGCTCCGTTCCTATTTCATGCGCCCGGCACCCCGCCCGCGTCCGAGGCCCGAGGCCGCGTAAGCGCGGAGCCTCGGGTCCGGGGGGTGCGGGCCTCGAGGGCCTTCGGGTATCCTCCCGCCGACTGCGGCACCTGTCGGAATCCGTGATTTTTCTCTCCTGTTTCGCGATCGCACGTCCATCGGAGGAAGCATGCGTCCGTTCGCAGGCGTCGATTTCTATCTCTTCGACAATCAGCTCACCGAAGACGAGAAGCTGGTGCGCCAGTCGGTGCGCACCTGGGTGCAGGAGCGATACCTGCCCGTGGTCGAGGAGCACTTCGAGCGCGCCACGTTTCCCATGAATCTCATTCCCGAGATCGCGCACCTGGGCGTGTTGGGCGCCAACCTGCCGGCCGAGTACGGCTGCGCCGGCCTCGGCGACGTCGCCTACGGCATCGCCATGCAGGAGCTGGAAGCCGGCGACTCGGGCCTGCGCTCGTTCGTCTCCGTGCAGGGCTCGCTCGTCATGTATCCCATCTTCACCTACGGCTCCGAGGAGCAGAAGAAGTACTGGCTGCCCAAGCTCGCGGCCGGCGAGAAGATCGGATGCTTCGGCCTCACCGAGCCCGACTTCGGCAGCAATCCCTCGGGCATGGCCACCAAGGCGGTGAAGACCAAGGACGGTTACGTGCTCTCGGGTGCCAAGATGTGGATCACCAACGGCACCATCGCCGACGTCGCTGTGGTGTGGGCCAAGCTCGACGGCAAGATCCAGGGATTCCTGGTCGAGAAGGGCTGGAAGGGGTTCACCGCACCCGAGCAGAAGCGCAAGTTCTCGCTCCGGGCCAGCGTCACCTCGGAGCTCATCTTCCAGGACGTGCACGTGCCCGAGAGCCACCTCCTGTCCAAGGCGCAGGGGCTCAAGGCGCCGCTCTCCTGCCTCACGGCGGCGCGCTACGGGATCGCGTGGGGTGCTCTCGGCGCCGCCATGGCGTGCTATCACGCCGCGGTCGAATACTCCAAGACGCGCGTCCAGTTCGACCGGCCGATCGGCGGCTTCCAGCTGGTACAGGAGCGGCTGGCCGACATGCTCACCGAGATCACCAAGGGCCAGGCCATCTGCCTGCAGCTCGGCCGTCTCAAGGAGAACGGGCTCGCCAAGCCCGAGATGGTGTCGCTTGCCAAGCGCAACAACGTGGCGGTGGCGCTCGACATCGCGCGCTGGGCGCGCGACATCCTGGGCGCCAACGGCATCACGAGCGAGTACCCGGTGATGCGCCACATGGCGAATCTGGAATCAGTGAAGACGTACGAGGGCACGCACAACATCCACACCCTCGTCTTGGGCGAAGCGATCACGGGGATCGCCGCGTACCGCTGATCGATCGCGCCTAGGGCCCGCTCGCGGTCAACGCCTCACGCACGCGATTCCAATCTTCGTTCCAGGTGAGAAGCACGTGCGTCTCGCGCTCCCAGCCGAGGCGGCTCACCGACGCGGTGTCGAGCCGCAACAAGCGTCCGTCGACCGGCGGAAGCCCGAGCCACACGGCGGCGAGGATGCGCAGGAAGTGGGCGTGGGAGAAGAGCGCGACGTCTCCCGGCGCCTGCTCCACGCGCTCGAGCACGCGGGCGGCGCGCGCCCCGACTTGCTCCACGGATTCGCCGTGCGGCACGCCGCCCGACCACACCGTCCAGCCCGGACGCTCCTCGCGAATCGAAGCCGTCGTCCGCCCCTCGTAGTCGCCGTAGTCCCACTCGCGCAAGTCGTCGAGCGGCTGGCAGACCCCGCCGTAGCCCGCGAGCTCGCAGGTCTCTCGCGCGCGGGCGAGGGGGCTCGTCAGAACGAGCGCGAATCGGCGCCCGCCGAGAATCCCACGCAGCGCGCGTGCCTGCTCGCGCCCGCCCTCGGTGAGCGGCACGTCGGTGCATCCGGTGTGGCGCCCGGCCGTGCTCCACTGTGTCTCACCGTGGCGTACGAGCCAGATCTCCGTGGCAGCTCCCTGCGACATGGCGACGCCTCCTGAGTTGCCACTCTAGCGGGCGCCATCCCAAAGAGCGAGCAGGTGCTCCCATCAATGTTGTTTGTTCGGACGGAAGCTGGTACCGTTTTCGCCGCACGTTACGGCCGAGTCCCTCCTTCGCAACCTGCGCGATGCTCGTGCCGGCACGCCTCATCCGGAGGCTCGAGAATCGCGATGCTCCACTGCCCCTCCTGCAGCCGTCTCGTCTCCGAAGACGCCGAGCACTGCGAGGCCTGCGAGACCGATCTCGGCGACCGGACCCGCCCGATTTTGCCTCCCATGTTCCCGTCCCTGCGTTTGCCGCACTTCGGTCCGGGTGATCTCTTCGACAACCGATTCAAGATCGTGGAGGAGGTTCCCGAAGGGGGCGGGATGAGCGTCGTCTACAAGGCGATCGACCAGGAGGTCGGCGGCGAAGTCGCGCTCAAGCTCCTTCCTCCTGAGCTCACCGCACAACCGGATTTCGTCGAGCGCTTCCGGCGCGAAGTGCGTGTGACGCGGCAGATCAATCACCCGAACGTGTGCCGCATCTACGATTACGGGACCTGCGAGAACACGCTCTATTACTTCATGGAATGGGTCCGGGGCGAGACCTTGCGCGATCTGCTCCGGCACTCGGGGAGGATCGAGGAGGATCGCGCGCTCGAAATCGCGGAGAAGACGGCTCGCGCTCTCGAAGCCGCCCACGCGCACGGGGTCATTCATCGAGACATCAAGCCGACCAACATCATGATCGACGGCCACGGTGAGGTCCGTGTGATGGACTTCGGCGTCGCCAGCGAGCACGAGAGCGAGGCGACGAGGACGCGCTCGGGTTGGGGCACGCCCGAGTACATGTCCCCCGAGCAAGAGCGCGGGGAACACGTGGACGCACGCTCGGATCTCTACTCTCTGGGCGTGGTGCTGCAGGAGATGCTGACCGGAACGCGAGAGGGAACGATGTCGGGAAGGGGCGCGCCCATCGTGGCCCGCCTGCGCGCCCAGGATCCCGAGCGGCGCTATCCCAGCGCCCAGGCCACGGCGGTCGCCATCGCCGAAGCGCGTCGCCAGGAGCGGCCTCGGCCCTCGCTCCAAAAACTGGCGCGCCGCCGGATGGCGTGGACTCTCGTGAGCGCGGCGATGGTCGTCGGCATCGCCGCTTGGGTCTCGGTCCATCGCACACCGAATCCCTTCGTTCCGGACTATCTCGCCTTCTATCAGCGAGGCGTGCAGTACCTGCACGATGCCGACGGCGTCCAGCCGCTCGATGACGCGGCGCACATGTTCTACCGGTCCGTCCAGGAAGACTCGACGTATGCGCCGGCATGGGCCGGACTCGGCGAAGCCTACTGGATGCGTTACGAGCGCACGAAGGAGCAAGCGTCTCGCGACGAGGCGGAGAAGGCCATGGCGCGCGCCATCGCGCTCGACAAGGACCTTCCGGAGGTGCGCCTGGCCCAGGCGCGCGGCCTTCTCACGTTGAGAAAGTCCGCCGATGCCGAGAAGATCCTGAAGGATCTGGTCAAGGACAAGTCGGGGATGGGCGCCGCCTGGGCGCTCCTGGGTCGAGCCGATGGATCCCTCGGAAAGTACGAGGACGGAGTGAAGGCACTTCGCCGGGCCATCGAGCTCGAGCCGGCGAATCCACGGTTCCACATCCAGTTCGGCGTCTTCTATCAAGGCAATCACGAGTATGCGGCGGCCGAGAAGGAATTCCTCCGCGCGATCGAGCTGCGAAGGGATAGCCCCACCGCCTGGGGCAATCTCGGCGCTTCCTACTTGCTGCAAGACAAACCGGACCAGGCGGTCGACGCGCTCAACAACGCCCTCAAGTACGAGCCGCGCGCGGCCGTGTACTCCAACCTGGGGACCGCCTACTACTATCTTCACAATTACGCGAGCGCCGCCCAAAGCTACCGGCAGGCGGCCGATCTGGAGCGCGTCAATCCCACCTATCCGTCGAACGCGGGCGACGCGTATCGCATGTTGGGAAAGCAGGCGGAGGCGGATTCGTCCTACGTCGAAGGCCTGAACCGGGCGCGCGCGTTTCTTGCCAAGACGCCCGACGATCAGGGAACCCGCAATCTCCTGGCGCTCCTGTATGCCCGTCTCAACGACTCGGCCGACGCGCTGGCCGAGGCCGGGCGCTCGCTGAGGCGCAATCCGGACGATGTCGATGCGCTCTTCAACAATGCGGTGATTCGCGCCGCGCTCGGGCAGAACGATGCGGCCGTCGACTTTCTCGAGCGAGCCGTGCACCTCGGGCTCGGCCGGGCCGCGATCTTGAACGACCCGGATCTATCCCGCCTCCGCGGGCACCCTCGATTCGAAAGAGTCCTGGCCCTCGCGAGCTGAACAAAGAAAAGGTCCGGATCCCGAAGGATCCGGACCTTGTCACGAGGACGAGACGCCGCGATCAAGGTTCTTCGGTGACGACCGTCGGATCGAGATAATAGGCGGCGATCGGGTTGCCCGCGGCATCGTAGGCGTTGATCGTGTACTTGGTCGGTCGCTGACCGGCCCCACCGATGTGAGGCGCCCGGCCCCAGATCGTGGCGCTTCCGCCGACCAGGTTGGCGCGAAGACTCTTGAAGGCGGGACCATTGCCGCGGGGGAAGAAGTAGGACTCCGACGCCTTGTCGAAGGCGATCTCCACCTCGGCGACCGTGGGATCGAACGAGTGGAACACCCAGTACACAGAGTCGTCGGAATGTGCGGAGCTCGGATCGGGGTTCACCTGCGTGCGCATTCCGGTGGTCAATAGGCTGACGTCGATCTGGACCATGGCACTGTTCTCCGGTGACGTGTGAAACGTGCGGCCTCAAGGGAGGTGGGCCGGCCATCGAGTATCCTCGCCTCGGACAAGCGGGTCAAGCGACGCTCCTCTGGGACAGACTCGGCCGAGGCGTATCTTCGTACAAAACGCTCCCGTCCGCGGTCCCGACTCATCGAGCAATCATCGCTCCTGCATAGAGTTATCGCTCTTGCCGGCTTCCCCAAGCATCCCACTTCGCAGATTCGGAATGTGCCCGACCGCCTCGAAGCCAACGTGTCGTGGGGCACGGCGCCCGAGATCTTCGACACCCTCGCGGCGCGCACCGTGCGCGGGGGAACCCGACCGGCTGCGCTAGACGACTAGAAGCTGACCGAGATCGCGGCCGCCAGCAGATCGTACTTGCGCGCCGAGTCGGCCGGCACCTTCGGATCGAGCCGATCCATCTGGTAGACGAGCTTGGCGATCAAGGGATGGAGGACGCGGTAGCCGGCGCCGCCTTCGAAGCGGCTCACGTTGTCGTCCCAAGGCCGCGCCGGCCCTGTCGAGCCCTGGACGTCGGAGAAGAAGAGCTGATCCCAGCGCGCCGCGAGGTAGAGGCCGACCGGGAACGCGTACTTTCCTTCCACATAGTAGCCGTGCACGGTGAGATCGCCGACGAAGGGCGTCTCATAGGTATTGACCGCGCCCTCGGCGTGGAACTCGGCGTGGCCCACGAGGTACTCGAGATCCGCCATGACCAGCTTCTGGTCGTAGTCGGTGGCCTTGGCGCCCGCCGGCAGCGAGCCCTCGATGTCGGTTGGGGCATAAGGACCGATCGAGCCGGACACGCCGACGCGGAGCCCCGGCACCGGAGCGAGGCCAAGCCGCCCCATGAACGACTTGCCCTTGTTGTTGTCGCGCGCCGGCTGCGCGTCACCGGGCGTGCCGTTGGTGACGCCGATCGAGTACTCGACCGGCCGCACGCTCCCGAGCGCTACCAAGCCCACGTCCCAGCAACGGTCATAGACGATGCTCATGCCGTGCGGGCCGCCCCCTCCTCCGCTGTAGCTCACACCGAACCCGCCGAGCCCGGCTTGCGAGAGCAACACGTCGACATTGGGAACGACCTGATCGGACAGAAGGGACGTGTGGTACTGGTAGAGGAGCGGCACGCCGACCAGAGGATTCTTGTTGGAATAAGTCCGCGGACCCCAGGTGCCGATGGGCCAGGGAATCTTTCCCGCCTCGAGATGCAGATCCTTGTCCAGCTTGGGCGTGTAGAGCGCGTAGGCCCCGTGAATCCACAGGCCGTTCACGTCGTTGGCCAGCACCTGCGCGAAGACCTCGAGCTGGTCGGCCGGCTTGCCTTCGGCAAAGAGGCGGATCGTGTAGGCGTCGAAGTTGGTGGCGCCGTAGTTCATGTGGTTGTAGCCGATGGCCGAGTTGTTGGGAGCGCCAACCACGTCGACCAGGCCCCGGATCTCGGCGTCCTTGATTTCGGCGCCCACGGGCGCGGCCGCGAGCATCAGCACCACGGAGCCGGCAGCCGCACCCAAAGCGAAGCGGGCCGACGCGACGCGTCCGCCCGCTCGAATTCTTCCGGTCCGGAAGTCCCTTCCCGTCATGCCGCCTCCAGGAGCTCCATGACGCGATCCGGCTTGAGCCGGATCGTGAACACGCTGCCTTCCCCGACTTCGCTCTCCATGGTGATCGAGCCGCCGTGCGCCTCGACGATTCCCCGCGCGATCGAGAGCCCGAGCCCCAGACCCGCCGATTTGAATTCGAGCGTGGTCGACGAATGATGGTTCAAGGAGTCGCGGAGCACAAATCCTTTTTCGAAGAGCTTGTTGCGGTACTCGGGCGCGATGCCGATTCCGGTGTCGGCCACCTCGATCAGGAGCTCGCCCGCCCGCCAGAGGGAGCGCACCTCGACCGTCCCGCCGTCAGGAGTGAAGCGGATGCCATTGCGGACCAAGTTCGCAATGGCTTCGGTGAGACGCGGGCCGTCCAGGCGCAGGCGGGGGATCGAGCGATCGGTCTCGAGCGTGACGCTCACCCGCCGCCCGCGCGCCTCGGCCGTCACGCTGTGCACCGCCGACTTGAGCAGCGTCGAGACGTCCTGGTCGTCGAGCGAGAGCACGAGCCGCTCGCTCTCGATCTGAGCGATCCGGGTGGCGTCGTCGGCGATGCGGATGAGCTGGGCCGTGCCCTCCCCGATGGCCGCCACGGCCTGGCGCTGGTTCTCGTTCAGCCCGCCCAGGGAGCCGTCCACCAGAAGCTCCTGATAGCCCTTGATGACGCTGATCGGCGTGCGCAGCTCGTGCGAGGCGACGCTGATGAACTCGCTCTTGATGCGCGCCACTTCCTGCAGGCTGCGCACGTAAGCGCGCTCGTGGGCCCGCATCTCGTCGAAGCGCTGGGCCAGGTAGCCGATCTCGTCCTTGCTCGTGACCTTGAGCGGCGAATCGTAATTGCCACGCTCGATCTCGGCCGCGGCGTGCACGATCTTGTTGATCGGCGTCGTGATGCGCTGGGACACGAGAACGCCGGCGATCAAGGCGGCCAGGATGGCGAGCAGCCCGAGCTGCGCGAGCCCTTCCTGGATGCGGCGCAAGAAGCCGGTCTCGGCCTCGAGCGAGCGCTGGATGGCGTAGGTCTGCTCCTGCTCGGGCGAGGAACCCGGGATGGGACGGACGAGGGAGACGTAGGTGTCGCGCTGGCCGCGAATCTCGAGCAGACCACTGGCGTCGGCCACGCCGGGCACCGCAGGGCCCGGGCTCGTGAGATAGGTGATGAGCGCATGGCGGTCGGCCTCGGAGGTGAGCGTGCTTCCCGAGAGCGCGCCGGCCGAGACGAAGCTCACTTCGCTGCGCGTCAAGTCGCGCAGCTTGGCCGCCAGCTCCTGGCCGATGCTGGCGCCGAGCACCAGGACGCCGACCACGCGGCCGCCCGCGATCACCGGCGTCGCCGTGCCCTGGAAGTGCAGCGGCTGCGCGACCACGATGCCGCTCGTCGCCGTGCCGTGCAGTGCCTCGTGGACGAACTCGGCCTCCTGCACCCCGGGCGCGCTCTCCGAGCCCACCGAAGCCACCGGCCGCCCCTTCTCGTCGAGGACGACGAGCAGGTCGGCGTGGGCGATCGTGTTGAAGTCGCGCGCCACGCCGGCGACCGTGTTGCGGTACGCCGGATCGGCGTGCGAGCCCGGCAGGGTGAGCACCGAGAAGAAGCGCGGGTCGCGCACGATCACCCGGCTCGCGACGCGCAACTGCTCGGCGCGCTCGTAGAGCATGTCCTCGAAGACCGCGGCGGAGCGGCGCAGGTCCTCCTCCAGGTTCCGGTGCACGCGCGCCGAGACGTTGCGATCGACGACCCAGATGGTGCCCAGGACGAGGGTCACCAGGGGCAGGGCGGTGAAGAGGAGGATCTTCCAGCGCAGGCTCGAGCGCACGCTCAGTACCGGAAGTCGGCGGTCACGTCGCCGTGGCCGGGGACCTCGACGTCGCGATGGAGCTCGCCAAAATCGGGGTGCCAGACCTTGACCGAGTAGGTGCCCGCGGGAAGATCCGGGAGCGCGTACGCGCCGTCGGCCGCGGGCATGTCGAACACGTGGTGGGGGAGCACGAGGATGAAGGCCGCCATGTCGGAGTGGATATCGCAGTACACGTTCACGAGTCCCGGCTTGTCGAAGCGAACCTTGCGCGTCTGTCCGCGCGGATACTTGCCCAGGTCGAATCGCTTGTTGGGCGAGACGCTGAACACGTTGTGGAAGATCGGATCGTGGTTCGGAAACGACACGACGGTTCCCTTCTGGATCGCGAGCACGCGCGGCACGAAGGCCTGATCCTTCTGTCCCAGCTCCGGCGTCGTCGTCGGTGGCGGCGGCACCGCCACCGAGGCCGGGAGCTTCTCCACATAGATGACGGCGTCGGTGACCGCCCCGACGGAATGCGCCATGCCGACCATGGATCCGGCGCGTCCGGGATAAGGATGAAGCCTGGCTTCGGCTGTCATGGCGGGGACTTCGAGCGTGCCGCGGATCACTCCCGCGGCAGCCGGCGAGGGCAACGAAAGCATCGCGGCCCCGAGCCATGGCCGCACGCGCCGAAACCAGGTTGTCGCCGGCATCGATCCTCCCTGAACGGATGCGGTTCTGCGACGACCTGCCATCCCGCCCTCTATCCCAGAGGGAGTCCCCCCAGCGTTTTCGGCTTGGCCGAGGTCGGGCTTGAGAGCGGGCCCGGGCAGGCCCGTCCTGTTGCTATACTTCGGCTGTCGACACGACGCCATCGGTTCCGCGGCCGCGGATCCGGAACCGTCCCAGCCGCCCATCGGGAAAGCCTAGAGCGCATGACGCCATCGAGCCCCAAGCCACGCACCCTCGCCGAGCTTCGAGCCTCGGGATACCGCTCGCGCACCGTGAAGCAGGAGCTGCGCGAGAACCTGATTGCCGCCATCCGCGAGGGACGAACCCTGTTCCCGGGCATCGTCGGCTACGACAAGACGGTCGTTCCGCAGCTCGAGAACGCCATCCTCTCGCAGCACGACTTCATCCTTCTCGGACTGCGCGGACAGGCCAAGACGCGCATCCTGCGCGCCCTGCCCGCGTTTCTCGACGAGTGGCTGCCGGCGGTTCAAGGCTGCGAACTCAACGACGATCCGCTCGCCCCCGTGTGCCGCTCGTGCCGCGCCCGTCTCGAGAAGCAGGGAGAGGCGCTCGAGATCGTGTGGCTCTCGCGCGAGGAGCGTTATCGCGAAAAGCTGGCCACGCCCGACGTTACGATCGCGGACCTGATCGGCGACGTGGATCCCATCAAGGCGGCCACGCGCCGGCTCACCTTCGCCGACGAGGAAGTGATCCACTACGGCATCATCCCGCGCACCAACCGCGGCATCTTCGCCGTCAACGAGCTGCCCGACCTGCAGCCGCGCATCCAAGTCGGCCTGCTCAACATCCTCGAGGAGAAGGACATTCAGATCCGCGGCTTCCCGGTGCGCATCCCGCTCGATCTCCTGCTCGTGTTCTCGGCCAACCCCGAGGACTACACGAACCGCGGCAACATCATCACGCCCCTGCGCGACCGCATCGCTTCGCAGATCACGACGCATTATCCGCTCAGCATCGAGGACGGCATGGCGATCACGCGCCAGGAGGCGTGGGCGGCGCGTGACGCGGGTGTCGAGGTCGAGGTACCCCAGTGGTATCGCGAGCTGATCGAGGAGATCGCGATCCAGGCGCGCAAGAGCGAATACGTGGACCAGAGCTCGGGGGTGAGCGCGCGCATGACCATCGCGCTGCTCGAGAACGTGATCTCCAACGCCGAGCGGCGCGGCCTGCGCACCGGCGAGAAGCACGTGCTGCCGCGGCTCGCCGACCTGCACGGCGCCTTGTCGGCGATCAGCGGCAAGGTCGAGCTGGTGTTCGAGGGCGAGCAGGAGGGGCCGGTCAACGTGGCCCGCCACCTGATCGGCCGCGGGGTGAAGGGGCTCTTCGCGCGGCGTCTCCCCGACGCCTATCGCACGAAGGGCAAGGATCCCACGGCCAACTCCGTGTACCGGCCGGTGCTCGACTGGTTCGCCGCCGGCAAGACGGTCGAGGTCTCGGACGAGACCCCGGCCAACGATTTCTATTGCGGGCTTGCCCAAGTGAGCGGGCTCGAGGGGCTGGCGCACAAGCACCTCGACGTGTCGACGCCCGAGGAGCTGGGTCCGGCCATGGAGTTCGTGCTCGAGGGCCTGCACCAGAACTCGGCCCTGTCGCGCGAGCGGGTCGACGCCGGTCAGGTGTCGTACCGCGACATGCTCAAGTCGATGCTCTCGGGCATGCGCACGCGCGACGAAGACGAGGACGACTAGGAAGACTTTGCTCATGGCGCGCCGCGAGCCGGGCCGGAATGCGCTCTACTTCGTCGCGCTCACCGTTCTTCTCGACGTCATCGGCTTCAGTCTCATCCTGCCCATCCTGCCGCGTCTCCTCGTCGACCTGACCGGGAAGGGACTGAGCCAGGCCGCCATCTACGGCGGCTGGCTGTCCTTTCTCTACGCGGCGATCCAATTCGTGTGCGCGCCCATTCTCGGTGGGCTCTCGGACCGCTTTGGGCGGCGTCCCGTTCTGCTCTATGCCGTGGGATCGTTCGCCGTCGACTATCTCATCATGGGGTTCGCGCCCACGCTGGGATGGCTCTTCCTGGGTCGGGTCATCTCGGGGATCTCCGGGGCGTCGTTCACACCCGCCTACGCGTGTGTCGCGGACCTCTCTCCGCCCGAGAAGCGGGCGCAAAACTTCGGATTGATCAGCGCCGTGTTCGGCGTGGGCTTCATCCTCGGCCCGGCGATCGGCGGGCTCTTGAGCCACTGGGGCGTGCGCGCGCCCTTCTTCGCCGCCGCCATCCTGAGTTTCGTCAGTCTTCTCTACGGATCGATCGTGCTGCCCGAGACGCTGCCCGTGGAGCGCCGCCGTCCGTTCGACTGGCGGCGCGCCAATCCCTTGGGCACGCTCTTGCACATGCGCCGCCAGCACGCGGTGCGCGGCGTGCTCGCCGCTCTGTTTCTCTGGATGGTAGGCCACCAGGTGATGCCGACGACGTGGTCGTTCTACACCAAGCTCCGCTTCGGCTGGTCGGAAGCGACCATTGGCGCTTCTCTGGCGACCGCCGGCATCGTCATGGCTCTGAGCCAGGCTCTGCTCACGCGACGTCTCATCCCGCGCATTGGCGAGCGCCGTGCGGCCCTTCTCGGCATCGCGGTCGCTTGCATCGGCTACTTCGGCTACGGAACCGCGACCCAGAGCTGGATGATGTTCGCCTGGCTGGCTACCTGGTTCTTTGGCGCCCTGGTCATGCCGAGCACGAACGCGCTGCTTTCGCACCGCGTCCCACCCGACGCGCAGGGCGAGCTGCAAGGGGCCGTGGCGTGCTTGTTTTCCTTGGCGAGCATCGTGGGCCCGTTGCTCCTGCCGCAGATCTTCAGTCACTTCACTTCGGGCCGGGGGCCGTACGTGCCGGGGGCCTCGTTTCTGTTCGCGGGACTGCTGGCTTTCACCTGCTGGTTCGTCTATCGCGCCGCGACACGCGAATCCGCGATCGCCGCCGCGCCGAATCTCCAGGGGAACGCCGCCTAGGGGTGGTATCCTCGAGTCATGCGGTTCCGCTACGAGAAATGGAAGGGCGGCTGGTTCGACAACGAGGACTTCCGCCGCGCGTTGTTGCAGCTCTATCACCAGCTCCTGCTCTCGGTGAACGGCGATGTCGATGAGGCGCTCGAAGCGCTCGATCGCATCGGGCGTCACTACGGCCTGTTCGACGGCAAGTTCTCCATCGAAGACTTCAAGAAATGGCTCAAGGAGAACGAGTCGATCCGTGAGGTGCGCGCCGGCCGCCACGAGCTGACCAAGAAGGGCGAGCGCACGATCCGCCGCGACTCGCTGAACGAGATCTTCGGCTCCCTGCGCAAAGACGCGGCCGGCGATCACCGCGTGCCACAAGCCGGCGGCGGCAACGAGCGCCTGTCGGAAACGCGCGCCTACCTGTTCGGCGATCCCATCACCGAGATCGATTCGATGTCCACGCTGGGAAATGCGATCCGGCGCGGCGGCCTGGATGATCTGACCGTGCACGAAGAAGATCTCGAGGTCTACGAGGCCGAGCACCTCTCGGCTTGCGCCACCGTGCTCCTGCTCGACGTCAGTCACTCGATGATTCTCTACGGCGAGGATCG
>DATFWU010000145.1:0-13902 GCA_035259005.1 Candidatus Eiseniibacteriota bacterium | reverse complement strand
GCTCCAGCGCCTTCTTCATCGAGGACACGGCGTCGGCGTCGATGAGTGGCCCCATGAGCGTCGAGGGATCGAGCGGATCGCCGATCCTGACCGAGGCGTAGATCTTCTCGAGGCGCGAGATCATCTCGGCCGCCACGCCCTCTTGCACGACCAGCCGGCGCGTCGTCGTGCAGCGCTGGCCGGCCGTGCCCACGGCGGCGAAGGTCACGGCGCGCACCGCGAGATCGAGATCGGCGTCGTCGAGCACGACCACGGCGTTGTTGCCGCCCAGCTCGAGGAGGGTGCGGCCGAGCCGCGGCCCGACCACTTCGGCGATGCGCTTGCCCATGCGCGTCGACCCGGTGGCGGAGATCAAGGGCAGGCGGTGGTCGTTGAGCATGGGCTCGCCCACCTCGCTCACCGAGCCCATGACCAGGTTGAACACGCCGGGACAATCGTACTCGTGCATCACGCGGTCGCAGATCTTCTGCACGGCGATGGCGCACAGTGGCACCTTGTGCGACGGCTTCCAGATCACGGGATCGCCGCACACCGCGGCGATGGCCGCGTTCCAGGCCCACACCGCGACCGGGAAGTTGAACGCCGTGATCACGCCCACGGGCCCCAGCGGATGCCACTGCTCGTACATGCGGTGCGCCGGGCGCTCGCTGTGCATGGAGAGCCCGTAGAGCTGGCGCGAGAGCCCGACGGCGAAGTCGCAGATGTCGATCATCTCCTGCACTTCGCCCAAGCCTTCGGAGAGGATCTTCCCGTTCTCGAGCGAGACCAGGCGGCCGAGATCCTCCTTCGATTCGCGGAGCGCGTAGCCGAGCGCGCGCACCATCTCGCCGCGGCGCGGCGCCGGCACCAAGCGCCAGGACTCGAAGGCGCGCAGCGCTTCCTTCATCACGGCTTCGTAATCGGAGCGGAGCGCCTGGCGGACGCGCGCGAGGGGCTCGCCCGAGGCAGGATTCTCCGAGACGATCTCGGGTCCCTTCGTGTCGAGCCAGCGGCCGGTGCCTGCGCCGGGGTTGGTGGGGCCGATGCCGAGTCTCAGGAGCACGCCTTCGGCGAGCGCGCCAGGGGATGATGCTTGCCGCGTGGCCATGGGATTCGCCTCCGAGGTCTGGGATTTTTCGGCGTCAGCCTATCAGATGGCGCGCGGTCCGGCAGCCTGCGGCAAGCCGGCGGTCACGTGGCGCCCGCGCGCCAGGAGCCAGAGGCCCCGAATCCCGTCCCCGATGGCGAAGAGCGCGATCGCCGCCACGGTCACGCGCATGATCCAGTTGGCGACCTCGGCGAGCGTGGCTTCCTGCGCCGCCGAGGCGCCGGAGACGTGGACCAACACCGGCGTCGCGATCAGGAGAAACGCGATCGACGTGGTCGCCTCGGCGCCGCGAATCACGACGCGCGCGATCAGGCGGCCGCGCGTCCAGTGCGGCTTGAGGAGATTGAGCGCGGCGAGCGCCGCGCTCGCGAGCACCACAGCGAGGATCGGCCAGTAGACGTAGCGATAGACGGCGGGCGCGAAGTCGAGCTGCAGGCCCTCGATCTGGGGACGATGGATGATCCCCAGCCACCACAAAGCGAAGACGATGCCTCCCAGAAACTGTCCCACGGCGTCGCCTCGGGGAATGCGGTGCGGCTCGCGTGGCGCCGGCAGGTTCCATTTGCGCTCCCAAGAATCGGCGAAGCCCTTGCCGCGGGCCGAACGCTCCAGGAGCGCGACCACGAGAGTGGCGAGAGCGAAGGCGTAGAGGGTGATCGTCCACAGACCCTCGAGTGTCCAGATCACCGAGAGCCCCGGGTGCTCGGCGCGGTAGGAAGGCATGAAGACGACGATCGCCACCCACGAGACCAGCCAGGGCACGAGATAGCAAAGGAGGATCGCCTTGAGCACGAGCGTATAGAGAGGAAAGAAGGCGGGCCCGATCAGGTAGCGCTGCGGCAGGTAGCGGCCGGCCACGCGAAACGGACTGCCGCGCTGCTTGAGCAGCGCTTCGATCTCGGGGTCCGTGAGCTTCTGGCCCTTGGCCCGCTCCTTCTCCTCGATCTCGCAGCGGATGTCCTCGGAGAGCTCGGCGAGGATGTCTTTCTGCTGCTCCTTGGGCAGCCAAAACTCCACCGAGTGCAGGTAACGGTCAACCAGTCCCATGAAGGTGCCCTCCCAAGATTCCGTTCAGCGATGCGCCGATGCGCTTCCACTCCTCGAGCAGCTGGCCGAGCAGACGCTTGCCGTCGTCCGACAGCCGGTAGAAGCGTTTGTTGCGCTTGTCCTCTTCGCGCCACTGGCTCGCCAGAAGCCCCTGCGACTCGAGGCGCCGAAGCAGCGGGTAGAGCGTGCCCTCGTCCACGGCGAGCCCGCGCTCGGCAAGTGCTTTGCGCAGCGTGTATCCGTATTGCTCGTGCTCGAGCGCGGCCATGACCGCGAGCACCAAGCATCCTCGGCGCAGCTCGAGCCGCAGGTTTTCGTAGGTATCGGTAGACAAGCGCCCCTCCCTGTTTCCCATATAGTATGTGCCACACAGTATAGTCGCTCAAGAGATTTCTTCCGATAACAGGAGGAGGGGAACTCAGGCGGCCCGACCCTTCTCGTTCTGGCGAGCTCGCGAGCTGGGTCTGCTTAGCCAAATCATACGAAGTCGATTCGTAGGCGCACCCGTTTCAAGACGGGTTGACCCCTATTCCCATGCACTCAACCGACGCGAGGCTCCGAATTCGCGTGTCGATTCAAGGGGGATGGACGATGCTCGGACCCGTGAAGCGAGCTCTCGCTCTCCTCGTTCTGCTCATCCTGTCGCCGCCGACGGCCCGTGCTCAGGACACCACGGCTTTCAAGCCGGTCCGCACGCTCGTCTGGTCCGAGCTCAAGGCCCAAGGCGCCGAGGTTCCGGGCACGATCCTGCCCGCGACCACCGGGCGACCTTTCGAAGCGCTGCGGGTCGAGAACAAGACGGGCAAGGCCCGCACCATCACCATCGCCACCCTGGACGATCCGGGGATCACCTCCTCGCAATGGATGCTCACCGGCCAGGTGCACTACGAGAAAGTGCTGGGCAAGGGATATCTCGAGACGCTGAATCATCTCACCGACGGCGGCACCTACTTCTCGCGCACGCTCGCCGCCGAGGGCCCCATGGCCTGGATCACCGGGAATTCCGGATGGCGCCCGTTCGCCCTTCCTTTCAACGCCATGAAGGACGGGAACCGGCCCACCAAGATCGTCGTCAACGTCGTGCTTCCGCAGCGCGGCGTGGTGGATCTCTCGCCCATCGACATCCTGCAGGGGCTCGACGCCGCGCCGTAGCCGCCGCCCTCCTCGCGATCTAGACTTCCGGAAACCCCCACCGGAACTGGCCCAAGGAGGAAGCCATGGCTCACAACAATAAAGTCACGGTCAGCGCCAAGCCTCGACTCTCGAACCCCAAACGGGAAGTCCAGCCGTACGGACACATCGCCACACGGCCGATCGCCCTCTCGGCCAAGGTCTGCGAGAAGAGCGTCGAGAATCTCAACCAGGTTCTCGCCGACTCGATGGTGCTCAAGGATCTGTACAAGAAGTCGCACTGGCAGGTGGCGGGCCCCACCTTCTATCAGCTTCATCTCCTGTTCGATAAGCACTACGAGGAGCAGGTCGAGCTGGTCGATCTGCTGGCCGAGCGCGTGCAGACGCTGGGCGGCGTGGCCATCGCCATGGCGCCGGACGTGGCCGAGACCACGATCATCCCGCGCGCGCCGCGAGGCGGAGAGGCGGTGCCCGACCAGATCACGCGGCTCCTGCGCGCGCACGAAGCCATCCTCGTCGAGGCGAGGAGCATGGCGCATCAGGCGCAGGAAGCCGGCGACGATGGCACCAACGATCTCCTGGTGAGCGACATCATCCGAACCAACGAGAAGCAGGTCTGGTTCGTGTCGCAGCACCTGGTTCCGATGGCGCTGCAGACCAAGGAGTGAGCGACCCAGGCGGAGGGCGGTAAGGGGCCCATCCCCTGCCGCCCGTCCCGCGGGCGCACATTCCTCCCCCTCTTTGCACATTTTTCCCTGACCGGCGCCTATTCTTCCCTGAGTTACATCAAAGGTAACGCCCATCATAGGAAGCAGTTAGGCGTTTCATCCCCCTCTGGTACGCCGGTTGCTGTGCCCCTCTCCGAAGGTCGCGCCTCGAACGTGAGGCTGTATGCCCCATCGGGAAAGGAGCGAAACGCACATGAAGAGGAGCTACGGCTTGATGCACCGTTTGGCGGGAACTGCTCTGGCGCTTGGCGCCGCCTTGATCCTCATGGCGGGCGCACGCACGGCAAGCGCCGGAACCGACGCCGATCTTCGTGGCGGCTACTACTTCGACTCGGACGCATTCGCCCTGGGCGGGGGTCTGCTGACGAGTCTCGATCATGGCGGATCGTGGTACTTCAATCCGAACCTGGAAGCGGCGTTCGGAGATCACCAGACCACCGTGACGGTGAACGGCGACCTGCACTACGACCTTCCCATCGCGAGCCGGATGTCGTGGTGGGTGGGCGCGGGCCCGGCCCTGGTGGTCAGGGATCCTGACGTGGGTTCTTCGAATTCGAATTTCGGCGTCAACGTGCTTGGCGGAGTGGGCGGCCGGGGCGGCTCGGTTCGACCCTTCGCACAGTTCAAGGCCATCGTCTCGGACAACAGCGAGACGGCATTGATGGGTGGCGTCCGGTTCTAGCTGGATCGAGTAAGCGGCCGAATGAGAAGTGGGGGTCGGACCGGCTTCGGCTGACCGACACCCCACCTCCGTCGGCCGGATCTTCGCCGGCCGCCGGCTCCTGGGAGGGAGTCGGAGGCCGGTGTATTGTCAGGGCGCAGCGGCCACGCGCTCAGCGTGGCTGGCGCCTATTCTGTTTCGTTCCCGAGGTTTCCGTTCATGAGCCTGCATGCCCCTCAGGCAGCCTCGATGCACCGGAGCAAGATTCGGCGTCGCTATTTCTTACCCCTCCTGATCGCGCTCCTCGGCATCTTCGCCACCACCACCGCATGGGTCCGGGCACGTGACGAGCGGGTCCGCCAGATGCGGGCCACCTTCGAGCTGGTCGCCGAGACCAACCGCCTCTCCATCTCGCGCCGCATCCAGATCTACTTCAACGCGATCAACAACCTGGCCCGCTACTGGCAGCTCTTCGGCCTGCAGGGCCAGGACGCCTGGCGCTTCCACACCGGCATGGTGCTGCAGAGCTTCGTCGCCATCGACCGCGTCGCCTGGGTCGATCGCGAGGGCCGCTCGCCACGCTATCTGGCGCAGGACTCGACCGAGACGCTCGATCCCACCTTCCTCGAGAACGCTGTCCAGCATCAGAGAAGCCCGGGTGCTCCGAGCGTGGTCGAGGTACAGGAGGGCGGCGAGCTCCAGCTCTACTTCCAGGTGCGCACCCCCGAGGATTCGGTCGGCGTCCTGGTGGCCGAGATGAATCCGGCCGCCGTGGTCGCGGGCCGCATCCCGACCGACTCGCCCCTGCTCGCGGCCACGGTCACGAGCTCGGACAACCGGCTCATCTATCAGCTCGGCCGCCCGGCGGCCGCTTCCCCGTCCTCGATCGAGATGAAGAGCGTGATTCCGCTGCCCACGGGCAGCGAGTGGACGATCCGCTACCAGCCGACCCAGACCTACTGGGAGGCCATGCGCTCGCCGTGGCCGAACTACTTCCTGATCACCGGCCTCATGCTCTCGCTGGCCTTGGGCGCGCTGGCTTTCCAGTTCATGCGCCTGCGCGAGTACTCAAGCGTGCTGGCGCAGGCCAACCGCGCCCTCGACGCGCAAGTGCGCGAGCTGCAGGCCCGCGATCACGAGCTGTCACGCGTGAACCAGGACCTGGAATCGCGCGTGGCCCGGCGCACCTACGAGCTCGAAGACACGCTGCGCGATCTCGAGACCTTCAGCCACTCGGTGTCGCACGACTTGCGCTCGCCCATCGGCGCCGTGCTCAACCTGGTCGCCATTCTCGAAGAGGACTACGGGGGGCGCATCGACAACGAGGGCATGCGCCTCTTGGGTCGCATCCGCAACAGCGCGCACTCGGCGGTGCGGCTCCTGAACGAGCTGGTACAGCTCACCTGGGCGGGCTCGAGCACCGAGGAGAGAAAGACGATCGAGATGACGGCGGTGGCGCGGGCCGCGTTCTCGGACGCGGTGACCAGCGACACCGACGGCGCCAAGGTCCACTTCGAGTCCGCGGAGCTGCCGCGCGCCCTGGGCGATCCGGCGCTCATCGAGCGCGTGTTCACCAACCTGTTCAGCAACGCGTTGAAGTACACTCGAGGACAGGAGAATCGCACGATCGCCGTGCAGGGCAGGGAGGGCGACGGCGAGAATACCTACACGGTGAGCGACAACGGGATCGGCTTCGATCCCGAGCAGGCGAGCCGGCTCTTCGAGCCGTTTCGCCGGCTGCACTCGGGTGGCAAGTACGAGGGCACGGGCCTAGGGCTCGCGATCGCCGCCAAGATCGTCCGCCGCCACGGCGGCCGCATGTGGGCGGAGAGCGACGGCTCGAACGGCGCTGCCTTCTCCTTCACGCTGCCCGCGGAGCGCAGCAACGGGAACGGGTCCGTGGCCTCCGTGGTGCCGCAGGAAGAGAGCCTGACATGATCGACGCACCGCGCATCCTGCTGGTCGACGACGACGAGAACTATCTCCTCGTCGCGCAGCGCGCGCTGCGCCGCGCCGGCGTGCCGGCCGCGATCGAGACCGCGCGTGACGGCGCCGAAGTCTTCCACCACCTCGGCCTGAACGGAGACAACGGGGGCGAGCATCCCTCGCTCGACCATCTGGCCGTGATCCTGCTCGACCTGAACATGCCGGTCCTCGATGGCTGGGAGGTGCTGCGGCGGCTGCGCGCCGATCGGCGCACCCAGCGCATTCCCATCGTCATCATCTCCACTTCGGACCGGCCTCAGGACGTGCAGAAGAGCTACGAATTGGGTGCCAACAGCTTCGTCGTGAAACGCTTCGAGTCGAAGGACCCGGGCGGCTACCTGGCCGAGACCGCGCGCTACTGGGTGGAGCTGAATCGCCCACCGCACGGCGGCGAGTAGCTTTCAGGGAGGAAAAGCAACGTGAACGATCGTACACGCCTGCGGGCCCTGCTGGTGGATGACGACGAGGACTTTCGCGAAAGTCTCGCCACCCTCGTCGAGCGCGAGGGATTCGAGTGCCGGGGCGCCAACTCGCTGGCCGAGGCGCGCCAGGGAATCGCCGAGGAAGAGCCGGACGTGATCCTGGTCGACCTCCAGCTCCCCGACGGCGACGGGCTCGAGCTGTTGCGCGACGAAGAGCTGTGCGCGCGCTGCGACATCATCGTCATCACCGGCAACGCCACGTTCGAATCCGCCGTGGACGCTCTGCGCCAGGGCGCGACCGACTATCTCACCAAGCCCGTCGATCGCGGACGCCTCAAGACCATCCTCGCCAACGTCCTGCGCACCCGCTCCCTCAAGGAGGAAGTGCGCCACCTGCGCGAAGACTTGCGCGAGCTGGGTCGTTTCGGACGCATGGTCGGGCGCTCGGGGGCGATGCAGAAGGTCTACGACCTGATCGAGCGCGTGGCGCCGACCTCGGCGAGCGTGCTGATCACGGGCGAGAGCGGGACGGGCAAGGAGCTGGTGGCCGAGACCATCCATCTCTTGAGCAAGCGCCGGCAAAAGCCTTTCTTGGCGGTGAACGCCGGCGCCCTGCAGCCCAATCTCATCGAGAGCGAGCTGTTCGGCCACGAGAAGGGCGCGTTCACCGGCGCCGATCGCGTGCGCCGCGGCCACTTCGAGGAAGTGAACCACGGCACGCTCTTCCTCGACGAGGTGATCGAGATGCCGGTCGAGCTGCAAGTAAAGCTCCTGCGCGTACTCGAGACCGGCACCGTCATCCGCGTCGGCTCCTCGGAAGGTTTGCCCGTGGACGTGCGCCTGATCGCCGCCAGTAACCGCGACCCCCAGCGCGCGGTCAAGGAATCGCAGCTGCGCGAGGATCTCTACTACCGGCTGAACGTGTTCCCCATCTCGCTGCCCCCGCTGCGCGAGCGCGGCGAGGACATCGAGTTCTTGGCCGAGCACTTCCTAAGCGAGGTGAACGAGCGTGAGGCCACGCGCAAGCGCTGGTCGCGCCGCGCCCTGGCCAAGCTCGCGAGCTACCCCTGGCCGGGCAACGTGCGCGAGCTCAAGAACACGGTCGAGCGTGCGGCCATCCTGGCCGACGAGGAGATCGGCGAGGAGCTCTTGCCCTCCGGTGGCGCTCCCCTCCCGGTCACCGGCGACGGCCCATCGCTTCAGGTCCGCGTGGGCACCTCCCTGGCCGAGGCCGAGCGCCGGCTCATCCTGGCCACGCTCCGCGAGGTGAACGGGGACAAGAAGCGGGCGGCCGAGATCCTGGGCATCAGCGTGAAGACGATCTACAACCGCCTGAACGTCTACGAGGCGGCCGAGAGCCTGGTCCCCGACACGGTGGAAGAGTAGCTGCGCGTCAACCCCTTTCTGGGGGCCGGATTCCGAGCTTTTCGGAGCCTCCGAAAGGGAGTCTTGTAGAAACGTCCAACCTCGAGGTGCCCTGAAGTCTCCAGGGGCCTGACCGCCCTCCGCTAAGTCTCGTTCTCCCAATGAAGAAAATCGCTTTCACGAGTGGCACGCGCCCTGCTCTTGAACGAGCCGCGTACGGTGAGCGCGCGGCTCACCCGGCTACTGCAACTCGCGCCGCGCGCCCACCTTCTCGATACCCGAACCCACGGAAAGGAAAGGAGGCGGCGAGGATGGAACGCTCGAATCGTGTCGCTGCCGCCGTGATCGGGATCTCGGTCGCCGTCCTGCTGGGTCTGAGCGTCTATGCGCTGCAGGCCCGCCAGAACGGAGATTCGTCCCCCACGCCGTTTGTCAGCTCGGTCTTTGCTCAGCACCTGATGGTGCCCGAGGGCACGGAAGTGTCCGTGCGATTGGGCACGACGTTGTCCACCAAGACCGCGAGCGTGGGGGACCGATTTGCGGCCACGGTGACTTCGCCCGTACGGGTCGAAGGCTCCACGGCCATCCCGGCGGGTGCGGCGGTCGAGGGTCACGTGATCCTCGCCCAGCAGCCCGGGAAGGCCAGTGGCCGGGGCCATTTGCAGCTCGAGTTCGACCAGGTGGCGTTCGAAGGCCATCGCTATGACCTGGACACGCGCAGTCGGGTGTACACGAGCGCGTCCGGATCGAAGAAAGACGCCGAGCTGATCGGCGGCGGCGCGGTGGCGGGCGGCCTGCTCGGCGGGATCCTGGGCGGATCCGCGGGCAGCGCGGTGAAGGGTGCGGTGATCGGTGGCGCGGCCGGCACGGGCGCCTCCCTCCTCACCCGCGGACCGCAGCTCACCCTGGCAGCCGGACGCGAGCTGACCATGACCTTGGATCACGACGTACGAGTCATGCCGCCGAGCCGGTCCTAGAACCGGCGCGACGGGACAACAGAAGAAGGCGGTAAGGGCGCCGTCCTGCCTCATGGCCCACCGGGAGTGGTGATCCCGCATCGTGCGGGTAACCCTGGGGCACCCGGTGAAAACGGAACGCGATGGGAAAAATGCGGGTGATCGCGTCCGAGCAGTTTGGGTCTTGTAGGCGGACGGCGCCGAATTTTGCGAAGGAGGGCCGCCATGGCACGCGCGATTGGAATTCTCATGATCTTGGCGGGAGTAGTGGCGCTCTTGTACGGAGGCTTCCATTGGACGCAGGTGGTCCAACCAGCCGCGGTGGCACCAGTCACGGCGGCGCCCGTCGCGACCGCGCCGATCGCACCAGCTCATGTTTCGCTGATCGATCACCAGCAGATGCCGGTGTCTCCGCTCACCGGAGCGATCGCTCTCGGCATCGGCGTGATCTGTTTCCTGCTCTCGATCCCACGCACGCGGCGGGTCGGCTCGTAGCTCCTCGATGATTTGTCTTTCGCGGCGCGGCAGATCGCCGGGCTCCTGAGACGCTGGATCCGAAGCGCTCGCAGGAGTGGTGACCAGGATCACCGCCGTGAGAGAGCCCCGCCCTGGACGGCGGGGCTCTATTTTTATTTGGTCGCGTACCCCATATAGCTGACGGTGGGCTGGCTGGCGAGAGAAGGCTCGTCCCCCCACGCGATGCCCTGGATGTGACGCACGGTGAGGCCGCGATCCGCGAGCGCGCGCGTCAGGTCGGCGGGCGTGATGAACTTGTGGAAGTCGTGCCCGCCCTTGGCAGAATCCCCCTGGTATTCCCACTTCCAGATGATCTCGGTGAACGCTTCGAGCGTCTGGTTGTGGGTGAGGAAGCCGAAGCCGCCACCCGTCTTGAGGGCACGCGCGATGCCGTCGAGCGTCCTGGCCAGGTCGTTCACGTGCTCGAGCGAATCGACGGCGAACGCGACATCGAACTCGCCAGTGAACGCCAGGTCCTCGCCGAAGCCATGACGATATTCGATATCGAGACCTTGGCGCGCGGCGTGAGCCCGCGCCGCCTCGACCGTGACCTGCGAGGCGTCCACGCCCACGACGCGCGCCCCGGCCCGCGCCAGATCCTCGGCCAGGATGCCGCCGCCACAGCCCACGTCGAGCGCGCGCTTGCCGGCGAAAGGGCCGAGATGCTCCTGGAAGTACGGGAAGCGCAAGCGCTCGAGCTTCTGCAGTCCCATCGCGGGGTCGTACCAGAACTCGGGATTCTCGGCGCTCGAGCGGTCGTACTTCTCGTGGTCGGGAAGCCCGCGGTAGTCCTTGGGGGCTCCCGGGGGAGCTCCTGGCTTGGTGCCCGCGGGCCCGTGGGCGGATGGATGGCTCATATTCATTTCCTCCCTGTGCCACCGGGCCGGGTGGCAGCGTACACCACCTCCGCGTGCCAGGAGGTGTCTGGAGATGCGTCGCGATCGTGGATCGGCAAGAAAGACGACCCCCGCCGGTCGCCCGACGGGGGTCGCTCGCTGCTTTCCTAGATCCGACTACCGGTAGATGGCCTTGGTGGCGCCCCAGGTCTGCGCCTTGTCCGCGGTCGGCTGGCAGTCGATGTCGGTCTTACCCGCCACCTCCGCCGTGTAGCCGGCCGGGTGCGCGTTCGGCGAAACGTTCCAGCCGCCGGTGTCGCGCAGCGGACAGCCCTGTCCGAAGTTGCTCACGCGGCTGAACAGCGTGCCGCCGGTGAACTGGGCGCCCGAGCCCATCGGTCCCGTGTCGAAGTTCCCGCTCACGTACGCGCCCGTCGGTCCGAGCGTGATGTCCACTGTGAGCTGGGTGAGCACACCGGTCAGGATCGCCGTGCCGTCCGAGTAGGTCGGCGGGTTGGCGGGATCGGCGGGCGTCGTCGTGTCCTCGTAGTACGCGAACGAGCCGCCACCGGTGTACACCGTGTGATAGTTCGTGAAGCCGCCGCCCAGAGGATTGATCGTCGTGCCCCCCGAGACCAGACCCGTGATCACCACCGTGTACTGCTTGGTGGTCGGATCCAGGTCGGCGAACGGCGCGTTGAAGCAGTCGATCAGGCCCCGAATGGTGAGCACGCTCCCCGGGTTCGAAATGTTGCCGACGTAATTCGTCTCCGTGGCGTACGTGACACCCCAGGAGATCGGGGCCACACAGGCCGCGTGCGCCGCGAGCGGCGCGACCAGAGCAACGGCCAGCCCAGCCAAAACAAGCAGAACCTTGCGCATGCCGTCCCTCCTCCGCTTCGGTCGCGAAAAGCGGCCGAAGCACGTGACCTAGCGGTACAAGGCCTTCATCTTGCCCCAGCTCGCGGACTGCGTCGGAACCTGACGCTCGATGCGGATCTCGCCCGAGACCTGGTGGTCGTAGCCCTGGTAGACCGAGGACCCCTCGCTGGTGAGACCCGCGAAGGTGTACGCGTGCGTCACATCCACCGGGATGCTGCCGAGCTTGGTGCCCTCGTCGAAGTGGACGTCGCCGCCGAAGTTGCCGGTGCCGGCGAGAAGATCGAACGTGATCACGAAGCCCGTCACCGAGCCGCCGAGGATCAGCGTTCCGTCGTTGAACGTCGAAGGCGATGTGTCGTTGGGAGGCGGCGCGCCGGCCGTGTTGTTGTCCGGGAACGCGCTGCCATTGAAGTCACCGTGCGTGCCGCCCGAGAGCGGATCCTCGAACAGGCGCACGCGGCCCGTGGTGTAGTTGATGACGCGGAAGTTCCCGAAATCCTGGAACCCGGTCGACCACAGGTTGAAGAACTGGATCGTGTACTCGTTGGTCGAGAAGTCGGCCCCCAGGAGAGGGTCGGCCGACTGCACGTAGCCGACCACGTTGTACCAGTCGCCGACTCCGCCGAAATCGGCAGGATGGACATCCGGGAACTCGTAGTCGAAGCCCTCGAACGAGACGAGCAACTGGTCCGTCTGCGCGAATGCCGCCGCCGGGACTGCCAGGAAGGCGAGCAGCAGGAGCCATGCCATGCGCTTCATCAGCACCTCCTCGGAACCATGAGCGGAAACGCTCGGCCCTCAGTGAATTTCGGTCCGAGTAGACATTCGTTTTCGAACAGGACGTTTGAGCTGAAACACGGCCCCCGTGTTCGGCCATCGACTCCGGGACGCCTCCGGGCCGAGGTCGTCCAAAGCATCGAACATCGGGAGGAAACGGGCCCTACGGACCGTTGGTGGATCTGCCCGCGCGCATGGGGGGAGCACGGGGACGATCGCCGTCGGTGCGCCATCTGATAGATGAAGCGAGTCTAGGTCGGTTTTAGAAATTCGGTCAAGATAACTCGGGGAAACGATAAACCGAACAAAATGACTCTGTATTTCAGTTCAGCCATTCGAAACGGCGCAAGCGAATCGTGGACGCCCAGACCACGAGCAAATCTGACATCACGACAAGAATCACGAACGGAATGACGAGTGGCGAGGGCGAGAAGGCCCTTAAGGATCCTGCGTCTCCCTCCGCGTACGCGAGCGCGATGACCGCGCTGAGCGCCACCAGGATGCCCGCGAGAATGAGACGCCCTCCGAGATTGAGCATCTGTCTCGGATGACGCCACTCGGGCTGGCCGAAGAAGACACCGGCCGCGAAGCCAATGGGCACCAACGCCGAGAACACGAGTGTTCCAAGAATCAGATGAAGGGCGATGGTGGTCGCATTCTGGCCGGTCGCCCACGTCGCCAGCACGGACACCGCGCAGACGAGCGGCCAGCCCATGAGCCACGCGCTCGCCAGGCGCGCGGTGACGTGGGCGGCGGGCGAGACGGGAGCCTTGAGCATCCACGGCAGGGCGCGGCGCTCGAGCGGCAGCGCGCGACTCGCGAGATCGAATCCCAGCTCAGCCGAAAAGAAGACAATGCCAAAGACCACGAGGCGCTCGATGCGCCCGGCCAGAACCGGAGCGGCGAGAATGGGAAGCACCGAGCTCATGAAGACGAGGAGCGCGATGTCCCAGAGCACGGCCGTGTCGCGCACGACGAGGCGGCGATCGCGCCGGAAGAGCGCGCCACCCAGGCCGAGAGCGGCGACGGGATCGGAGGTTTCGCGCGCGCGCACGCCCCGCCAGGCGATGGCGCCGCTGACGGTGGCTGGCGACCTGCGCGCCTGAGTGCGCGGCGTCTCCGTGGCCTTGCGCGCCAGCTCCTGGGCGCGCTGCCACGACTCGGGATAGCGTGGCGCCACGAGCGCAAGGAGCGCCAACAGCAAGGTCCCGCCGGCCACGAGCAGCCCGAGCGGTACCAGGATCGACTCACCCCCGGCCAGATCGAGAAGCAGGCGCGCCGCCCACGCGCTCGGAATCCACGCCGCCGGTCCCCCGCCGCTCCAGGCGTGGGCCGCGCGTCCCAGGCCACCCGCCATGGTCTCCAGATGTCGCGCGCCGCTCACGTTCCACCATGTGAGCCCGACCCAGATCGCGAGATAGAGGATCGCCGTCGCACCGCGGATCCAGCCACGCGCGCGCCCGATCGGGACTTTGGGCGCGACGAACAGGGAGACCAGAAATCCGAGC
>DATFWU010000144.1:0-4228 GCA_035259005.1 Candidatus Eiseniibacteriota bacterium | reverse complement strand
GGCGTCGACGTCGTGCTCGTCTCGCCCACCGCGCCCGGCCGCGTCCTGGCCGAGGAGTTCGAGGCGGGCCGCGGCGTGCCGGCGTACATCGCCGTGGCCGAAGACGCGTCGGGCCGCGCCTGGGTGCGCGCCGAGACCTACGCCACCGGCTTGGGCTGCCACCGCGCGCAGCTCTTCCGCACCACGGTCGAAGAGGAAGTCATCGTCGATCTCTTCGGCGAGCAGGTCGTGCTCGTGGGCGGGCTGATCGAGCTCGTCTCCAACGCGGTCGACGTCCTGGTGCGCGCCGGATTCTCGCCGGCCATGGCGTATCTGGAGTGCGCGCATCAGCTCAAGTTCATGGCCGACCTCCTGCACAAGGAAGGCCCGCGTGGGTTCACCAAGGGCGTGAGCGGCACGGCGCTCTACGGCGGGCTTACGCGCGGTCCGCGCGTGGTCGGCGAGCAGGCCCGGCGCCGCATGGAGGAGATACTGGCCGAGCTGCGTGACGGACGCTTCGCACGCGAAATGGCGGCCGATCAGACCTCTGGAGGCACCAAGCTCTGGGATCTCTTGGCTCAAGCCGACAGCGGCCGGTGGGGGCGCCTGCAGGCGGCGCGCGATCAGGCGCTGGGCCAGGCCCGCCGCGCGCGACCGAGCTAAGACCTTGTCGAAAAAGTTGTTGACAGACTTTCCCCCTGCCCCAATATGGCCACCGAGCGGGCCCGGAGGCACGACGGGCAGGCCCGCCGGGGGAGGATCGGCGCCATGACCAAGGCCGACATCGTCGACCAAATCGCCGACCGCACCGGCCTCACGAAGAAGGACGTGGCCGATACGGTGGATGGTTTCCTCGACGCCGTGAGCAAGGCGTTGTCAGCCGGCCAGCACATCGAGATCCGCGGCTTCGGGACCTTCAAGGTGAAGGACCGCAAGTCGCGCTTGGCCCGCAATCCGCGGACCGGCGAAGCCGTGCCGGTGCCGCCGCGCCGCGTGCCCGTCTTCAAGGTGTCGAAAGAGCTGAAGGACCAGGTGGCCCAGCACGGCTGAGCCCGGGACTGGGAAAGAGGTAGCGCCCGGAGGCTCGGCCCCCGGGCGCTTTTTCGTTGTACGCGGGCAGGGTCTAGTTGCGCTCGCGCCGCAAGACGAGCAGGCGAATCAACCCCAGGATCGACGCTGCGGCCGCGGCGACGTAGGTGAAGCCCGCGGCTTGCAGCACCTCCCGCACCGCTCCCACCTCGCTCGGGGCCACGACGCCGGCCGTCTGCAGCTCCTGCACGGCGCGCCGGCTGGCGTTGAACTCGACCGGCAGGGTCACGAGATGGAACAGCACGGCCGCCGAGAACAGCCCGATGCCAATGTCCATGAGCAGGTGTCCGCCGAATCCCGTGATGAAGCCCACGATGACGAGCCAAGGCGCGATCGTGGTCCCGAGGTTGGCGGGCGTGAGGAGCGCCCAGCGAACGCTCATCGGGAAGTAGCCCCGCGCGTGCTGGATGGCGTGGCCGGCCTCGTGCGCTGCCACGCCCAGGGCCGCGATAGAGCTCGAGTCGTACACGGGCTGGGAGAGCCGGAGCGTGCGCCGCACCGGGTCGTAGTGGTCCGAGAGCTGTCCCGGCGTCGCCTCGATCGCCACGTCCGTCACGCCGCCGTGGGCGAGGATCCGGGCCGCCATCTCGCGCCCGGTCAAACCGCTGGAGGAAGGGACGTTCTGGTACTTGCGATAGGTGGAAATGACCCGACGCTGTGCCCAAAGGCCCAGGAAGAGACCGGGCAGAAGCAGCACCATGGTCCAATCGAAAAACAACGGCATTCGCTTGCTCCTGATTCGACGTGCACTTATGAGGCTCGCCCGCTCGTGCACGGTGCGCGGTGGCGAGCTTCGGCGGGTTGCCGGAGGCCTTCCCGGCCGGTACATTGTTTGCGTTTGCTGTACCGAGGCTATCAATGCGCTTGGGGCCGGTCAACGCACGCCCGGCGGCCGATTTCCGTGTCCCCAAGGGCCCTCGACCCCGCCCTTTCCTTCGATGCCCATCCGGGAAAGACGGTCGTGCAGGGGTGCGAGGAGGGGGCCGAAGAGCCCCGGGGCCCGGTGCCAAGACACCCCCCGGTGAAGCGAGGAGCACGTGAGCGATTGGATCGACATCCGTAGCGATACGGTCACCCGTCCCACGGCCGCCATGCGCCGCGCCATGGCCGAGGCCGAAGTGGGCGACGACGTCTTCGGCGACGACCCCACGCTGCGCCGGCTGGAGGAGCGCATCGCCGCCCTCACCGGCAAGGAGGCGGCGCTCTACGTCGTGAGCGGCACCATGGGCAACCAGCTCGCCATTCGCGCCCAGGTGCATCACGGCGACGAGGTCCTGCTCGACAAGCGCTGCCACATCTACGACTACGAAGCCGGGGCCGCGGCGGCTCTCTCCGGGGTCCAGCTCTACACGATCGAGTCCGACCGCGGCCGCTTCGATCCCGCGGCCATCACGGCTCGCGCCTCGCGCGGCGAGAACGACCACTTTCCTCCACCCTCGCTGCTCTGCCTCGAGAACACGCACCACCGCTCGGGCGGCGCCGTGGTGCCGATCGAGTCGCTGCAGGAAGCGGCGCGCGCCGCCAAGGCCAAGGGCCTGCGCGTGCACTTGGACGGCGCCCGTCTGTGGAACGCCTCGGTGGCCTCGGGCATTCCCATCGCCCGCTACGCCGCCGTCGCCGACACCGTGCAGATGTGCTTCTCCAAGGGCCTCGGGGCGCCCGTGGGCTCGATCCTCGCGGGACCGGCCGACGTGATTCGCCGCGCGCGCCGCTACCGCAAGATGCTGGGCGGTGGCATTCGTCAGGGCGGCGTGCTCGCCGCCGCCTGCCTGCACGCGCTCGATCACCACGTCGAGCGGCTCGCCGAGGATCACGCGCGCGCGAAGCGCTTGGCCGAAGCGCTCGCCGATCTCCCGGGCTTAGACGTGTCACCGGCTCGCGTCGAGACCAACATGGTGCTCGTCGGCATCGTCGATCCCGAGGACAACGCGGATCAGGCGGTGGCCCGGGCGCGCGCCGAGGGCGTCCTCGTCGGACGCATGGACGCGCGCATCGTGCGCCTGGCTCTCCACCTCGACGTGGACGACGCCAAGCTCGAGCGCGTGATCGCCGTGTTGCGCCGCGTGCTTTCCCTTTCCGCCTTCCGGGCTTCCGAGAAGCTCGGCAGCGCCAGCCACGCGGGAACGTGAACGAAGTCGGCAACGACCCGCTGGGCGCGCTCGAGATCTGGCGCCAGGGGACGGAGGCTTTGCGCCGCCGCCTGGTGGCCGACATCAAGCGCGAGGTGGAGGCGCGCGGCCATCCACGCATCGCCCTCGGCCTCTCGGGTGGCTTGGACAGCGCGGTGGCGGCGTCCTTGTGCGTGGAAGCGCTCGGCGCCGACAACGTGCTCGCCGTGCTCATGCCGCTGCGCACCACCGATCCGTCGTCGGTGTCGATCGCCCAGGGTCTCGTCAACTCGCTCGGCCTCACCTCGCGCCGCGTCAACATGAGCCCGGTGGTCGACGCCTACTTCGCCAACTTCCCCGACGCCAACCGCAACCGCCGCGGACTCGCCGTGGCCTGGGCGCGCGTCGGCACCCTGCTCGATCTGGGCTCGCACTACGGCGCTTCGGTCGTGCAGGCGCTCAACAAGACCGACCGGCTTCTCTACTATGGAGAGGCGCAGCAGGAGCTTTCCGCCTCCGTGAAACCGCTCGCCGGACTCTGGAAGTCGCAGGTGCAGCTCCTGGGCGAAGCGCTCACGCTCTTGCCCGAAGTGCGCCGCCGCCGCCCGAGCCTCGAGTACTGGGCGGGGCAGAGCGACGAATCGGATCTCGGCTTCCCGTACGCGACTATCGATCCCTTGCTCGAAGCGATGGTGGGCGGAGGACTCTCGAGTGCCGAGTGCGTGCAGCGCGGCTTCCCGCAGGCCGCCGTCGCGTGGGCCGAGAAACGCATCGCGCGCTGGCGCCTGCCGGCCGCCGCCGCCGATGTCGGCGCCAAGGTGGAGGAAACGCGCCCCTGAGCCCGCGCGCGGCAGGAAGCCGCCCCGGTACGCTGGGTACGCTGCACGTCGTCGCGACGCCGATCGGAAACCTGGGCGACGTGACCTTGCGCGCTCTCGAAGTCCTGCGCGGCGCCGACGCCGTGTTCGCCGAGGACACGCGCGTGAGCCGCATCCTCCTGGCCCGCCACGGTATCGACGCTCCCCTGGTCAGCGCCCACGCCCACAACGAGT
>DATFWU010000143.1:0-3541 GCA_035259005.1 Candidatus Eiseniibacteriota bacterium | reverse complement strand
GGTCGGCCTCTCGCTTCCGGTGACCTCACGCCATCTCCAGCGCTTGCGCGCGGCGGGCGTGGTGAGCGCCGAGCGCCGGGGCAAGACCCTGGTCTGCGCCCTCTCTCCGCCGCACACGGCGGGGGGAAATTGGCTCGCGCGCGCCATGGAAGGGAAGGGTGGTGCGCGTCCTCACCCCGCCCCCAGCGCGCGGGTGAGCGTGCGCCGCGAGCGCCAAGGGCCGGCGATTCATTCGACCCCTTCGCCGACGTCCTCGGCTCCCGTCGCTCGGCCCCCTTCGCTCCCGCGTCGCGAGCTCGATGACTACCTCCTCTGACGGGCCCATGGATTCCCGGCCGCCGAGTCCCGCCCCCGGCATGCATTCCCCGCGCCCGCGCTTTGCCGCGGTCGACGTGGGCACGAACTCGATCCGCCTGCTCGTGGTCGAGGAGCGGGAGGGCCGCCTCGAGCCGCTGCTCCGCCTGGGGGAGAGCTGCCGGCTGGGCGAGGGGCTCGACGCCCAGGGCATCATCTCGCGCGATGCCGAGGAGCGCGCCTCGCGCACCCTGGGCCGCTTCCTGCGCCGCGCTCGCTCGCTGGGTCCGCGCCGGATCGGCATCGCGGCCACACACGCTTTGCGCAGCGCGGAGAACGGAGTCGAGGTCGCCGAGCGCCTGAGCCGCGGGGTAGGGGTTCCGGTCGAGATCCTCTCGGCCGAGGAAGAAGCTCTCTTCGTCTACGAGGCGGCGCGTGAAGCGCTGGGGGCCGAGCGCCTCCCCGAGCCCTGCCTGGTGATGGACATCGGAGGTGGCAGCGTCGAGCTGGTGCGGGGCGAGGGCGGACGGGTGAAGCACTGGCTCAGTCTCGAGGTGGGTTGCGTCCGGCTGACCGAGCGCTTCCTTCCTTCTGACCCGCCCGCGGCCGCTGAGCTGGAGCGGCTCGGTGACCATGTGAGCAAGGCCCTGGAGGGGCATCAGGAGCTGCTCCAGGGCGTGACCGGGGGCGCCGGCGTCGGCGGCACCTTGACCGCACTGGCCGCACTCGACCTCGGGCTCGAACGCTACGAGGCCTCCCGGGTCGAGGGACACGAGCTAAGTCAGTCTGCCATCGAATTTTGGAGCGATCGCTTGGCCGGGATGTCGCGCCGCGAGCGCGAGGCCATGGCGGCCGTAGGAAGCGGGCGCTCCGATATTATCGTGGGTGGCTGCGCCGTGGTTCTCGAGGTCATCCGCCGAAGCGGCCTCTCGCGGCTCGTGGTCTCGACTCAGGGACTTCGCTACGCCCTGGTGAGACGGCTCGCCACCTCGCTCAGCCCGACGCGCGGCGCCGGCGATTAGATTCGAAACGTCGCGTTATGCAATTGACTCGCGCGCTCTCCTAGCCCTACCCTCAAGCTGCGCTGGGAAGGTCCCCCCAACCCCGTGCAACCGTCACCCGCCAAGAGTCCGATTCTCTGGCGTGTGATCGATTTCCCTGTCGGAGGGAGCAACAGCGCAATGTCCATTCGGACTCACAAGCGCCTCGCCGCCCTCGTCATCGCTCTGTCCCTGTGTTTGGCTGCACACCCGGCCCTTTCCCGAACTTTGTCTTTAAGCTCGGGGAACACCAGCAGTGCTTCACTCGGAGATGGCCGCAGTGGACTCAAGACCCTCGGAGATCCCGATCGAGGCGTCGGATGTACTCCACCGGTCCAAGTGTCCAAGACGGACGGTCCGGATGCAGTTTCGAGCGTGACGTTCCAGGAGTGGTTGGCGCAGTGGATGGCCGGACTACTTCAGCGTATCGGCTACGGCTACTGATCCCCAGGCGAGATGATGTCGCCGTGTAGCGCGTCCTATACCTGCTGAGGAGCAGAACGGTGCAAAAGGCGATCCCCCCCGGATTCCCGGGCGACACGGGCGTGGCATCCGCGCCGCCGAGTCGGCTCGAGGAATTCGGCGATCTGAGTCAAGCAGCAGACAATGCGAGCCAGGCGGTCGACTACTACCGCTCGGCGCTAGCGGAATTGAATTCCGCTGACGCGCTGGGACGGGTGCGGCTGCTTTACAAGATCGCGGATGGCTTGCGCCGGCGTGGCGATCTCGACGGCGCCATGTTGCACCTGCGTGCCGCGCACGAAGCCTTGCGACCGCTCGCCGACCCGCTGTGGACCGGGCGCCTCGCCGGGCGCTTCGCGCTCCTGCTCTCGGAAAAAGGTGAATACCGCCGCGCCGCTCGTTACGCGCACCTGGCCTACGAGCTGCTGCGGCGCACCTCCGAGCACGCCGACCTGGCGCGCGCCGAGGTCTATCTCGGCCTGGCCCGCCTGCGGCTCGGGCAGTACCTCGCCGCGCAGGAGGCCTTCACCTCCGCGCTGGCCACCTTCCGCCGCATCGACTCGCCGGAAGGCCTGGCCGTTTGCTTCAACAATCTCGGTCTCGTCCACAAGAATCTCGGCCAGTGGAGCGAAGCCACGCGGTGCCTCGAGCAGGCCCTGCGTCTCAACGAGAAGATCGGTAACTACGCTCTCGTCGCGACGCACTGCCTGAACATCGGCATCCTTCGCTACCGGCGCGGTGAGTGGGACTTGGCCGAGGAGAGCTTGCTGCGCTCGCGCCAGATGATGGCCGAGACCGAGGATTCGATCGGCGAGGTGCAGGTCGGCCTCGCACTCGGCAACCTGCATCGCCGCCGCCGCCAGTTCGCCTCGGCGCGTGACGGCTTCCGCCGGGCCCGCACGCAGGCCGAAAAGCTGGGTCTCAAGCGCGAGCAGATCCTGGCCGACGAGTTCGAAGCCGAGCTCGACGTGGAAGAGGGCGCGATCGCGCCCGCGGTGATGCGTCTCGAGCGCGCGCTCGTCGAAGCGCGCCGTGTCGCGCCCTCCGGCGATCTCGTGGCCGAGGTGTGCAACCGCCTGGCCCTCGCCCATCTGTGGGCGGGCCGCCTCGACGCGTCGCAGAAGATGGCGCACGAGTCGTACACCATCTGTCAGCGCCAGGGGGATCGCTGCGAGCAGGCCGTGGCCGGCCGCCTCCTCGGTCTCGTGAGCCTGGCGCGCGGCGAAGACCCCGCGGCCGCTGAGCACATCGCCTGGTCGCAGCGCACGTTCGAGGAATTGGGCGAGCGCTACGAGCTGGCGCGCACCTTCCTGTGGACCGGCCGCATCCTGGCCGGCCGCGACCGCGCCGCCGACGGCGGCTCGCTCTGGGAATCGGCTCCCGATCTGCTCAAGCGCTCGGCCGCGCTCTATCGCGAGCTGGGCGTGCCGGCCGCCGCCGCCGAGGCCGCGCTCCTGCGCGCCCGCCTGGTGGCGCCGCGCGGCCAGCAGGATGTGGCTCTCGCCGACGTCGAGCACGCGCTGCAGTGGATGCGCGAGGCCGGCGAGGCCGACGCCGAAGAGCGCGCCGCCGAGGTGCGCCGCGAGATCGAGGCCCAGTCGGTGGCCTCGTCGCTCTCGCTCTCCAACGAGTTCCGCGCCCTCGAAGAGGCCAACCGCCTGTTCCGTGACGCGGTCGACGTGCGCTCGGTGCTCGCTTCCATGGTCAAGCTGGCGGTGGAGCATGCGGGCGGCGATCGCGGCTTC